>CAZJKS010000022.1:0-13396 GCA_964546695.1 uncultured Muribaculaceae bacterium
TTTTAAATCATAACAGAAAAAAATTTAGCTGTCAATAATATTTGTAACTGTATATCCCATAAGTTGTCCACCAACTGTCGGGGTTGTTATAGTAAGATCAGAGCCACTTGCAACATTATTTCTTGCATTTTCTTTATTTAGATCACTTCTAGAAGTCAAAGGAATTCCCCTTGTTGAACCATCGTAGTTTTCAATAATAGTTGCATAATATTCATAACTACTTCCATTTCTAGCGATTACAACATAAGAGTTTTGCAAATCATAACTACCACCTTCAGGGCCTTCATTAAAATCAGATAAATCTAGAGAACTTAATAATAAGACTATACAATTACCACTAGTAGTAGGTAGTTCAATACTACTATCACTTCTTACTTCATATTCTGCTAAAGTTATCATTTTTTTAGCATCTTCTACATAAGTATCTTGTTTGTTTTTATCAATAGTACTCATAACATTAGGTACTGCTACTAACATTAATAAAGCAAGAATTGCTATAGTAGCTAGTAGTTCAATTAACGTAAAACCTTTTTTATTCACTATACCACATCCATATCTTTATACCATTATATCATTATTTTTATGAAGATAAAATAGTTTTTAAGTTTTCCTTCTCATAAAAAGAAATCTCTGTTAAATCATCACTAAAAATAGAATCATATCTAAAAATAGCAAAGCCTAGATAATTTGATAATTCTCTACTTACCATTACTTCTCTTGCTATTATATTATTATATTCTAGCCATTCATTTTTTCCTTCTTTAGCATATTCATCACTATTACCTGTTTTATAAAAAGCAAGGGCTGGTATTAAATCTATATTATTTGTAATAAGATTATTCCATGATTTAATCGTTTCTAAAAATGGCTTTACACTATTTAAAAATCCATAATATACTTGAGGCATAATATAGTCTAAATAACCTGTTTCTGTACAAAAAAGTTTTGTATCAATATAATTGCTATTATAATTATTATCTATATTACCATCAGGGGAAATACCAAAAGAAATAGATGAATCATATGACTTTATAAGATTATATGTTTTTTTTATTAAAGATGTTGTTATGCTTAACCTAAAGGTCTGTAATGTTAGATCACTATCTTTTTCTAAAGCTTTATTATATTCTTCTTTATCAATATCATCACTAGCAGGATAAAAATAATCATCAAAATGAATACCATCTATATCATAGTTATTTATTAACTCTTCAATTCCATCTAAAATTAAATTTTCTATTTTTTTATTAGCAGGATTGTAATATATACCATTATCTAATATTTTTACTGCATTAGTATTTAATAAGCTATAGGCGGGATTAGTTTCATTTATAATGCTAGTATCAGTTGTATTACTAATTCTATATGGATTAATCCAAGCATGAAGTTCTAGATTATTTTTATGAGATTTAGTAATGAAATAATCTAAAATATCAAAAGGCAGTTCATCTCCTTCATTAGTAACTATTACTCTACTACTAGGGAAAATATTTGAAGGATATATAGCATCACTAAATGCTCTTACTTGTAAAATAATCATATTAAAACCAAAATTTTTAGCTTTAGTTATCATTTTATCTATTGTATGTTTCATCTCTTTTTCGCTTTTATTTTTCAAATTATTACCTAGTTCGATATATGATATAAAAACAGCTCTTTTCTCTTTTGTTTCTTCTTCTTTATCATTAGGTAATAGTATATATATTGTAATTAATATAAAAATGATAAATAGTAAAAAATATTCATATCTCATGTATTTATTATATTATTAGATAAAGGCGTTTTTTGTCTAATTAACTGATACAATCACTATTTTTTATGATAAATAATTGATTATCTTTATAGAAGGCATAAAAGACATCATCAAGTTTTACTTTTTTACTTTCTAAAAGTTCATTTAGCCATTTTTCTTTTTTCTTTAAATGTTTTAGAGTCATTTTTTGAACTTTTCCATCAAGTATTAAAGGAAGAGGATATGGACCACTATTATATGCATCTTTAGTAAAGACTGATAATTTACCACTAGTTTCTAAAATAGCATACTCTACTTCTTCTATACTTTTAACTTTTCTTGCTCTTAGTTGAGTAAGAAGGTCTTCTAAATTGTAACGTTGTTTAATCATTTCTTTAAAGTTAACCTTGCCATTATCTATTATAACAGAAGCATCACCATCTAAGAGGCTTCTAAGCTTAGAGCTTTTTAAAGAAATTTTAGCAAAAACTATTTGTAGTAAGACTAAAAGTGCGATAGGAAGTAACATTTGAAAGATACTAGTATTATATTTTTCAATACTAATAGCAGCAAGTTCAGCGATTAGAATAGATACAATTAAATCAATTATACCTAGTTCTCCAACTTCTCTTTTTCCCATAAAACGGTAAAAAATAACTATACTAAAGTAGAAAAAAAGAGTTTTTAGTAATATTAATAAATATTCCATTTAATCACGGCCTTTCTTATTAATAATTTCTCCAAAAACTCTTTATTTTATTCCTTTATTTTTTAAAAGTTCTATAATTTCTTTATGAATTTCTGTAATACTTTTTTCTTTAGAATCTGTTATACAGTTAATTATATCCCAGTTATATAGCGAAGCAAGTTCTAAGTATGCTCCTAATACTTTTTCTTGGTTGTTATTTGTAGAAAAGTCAAAGGATAATTGATTATTGTATTTATATGGCATATTAAGAAGTATTGTATAATCTGGTTTAGGTAATTTTAAAAGCCAGTATTCTAGCTTATCAATCCACTGATAGATATAAAATCTATCTTCACTGTTTTCGTATTTACTACCTTGAGTAGCCATATTAGAACTTGTATAACGATTAATTACTACTATATAATTGTCTTTTAGATATTTTTCTATTTTTGTTATGTTATATTTTCTATCAGCAGCAGTATATAAACAAACAAGTTCAGGATCAAGAGTTTCATAACTTTCTTTAAAATAATTATTACTACTTAAAAGACATTCTTTAAAGATTCTACCTGTTGGGGTGTCATACATGGGAAAAGAAAACTCTATAGCTTTATGACCCATTTTATTTAAAGCATCTACTAATAACTTACTTTGTGTTTCTTTACCACTACCTTCTATTCCTTCAATAACAATAATTTTACCCATAATGCCTCCTATATTTCGATATTATTATGCGAATCAAAAGGGACTAATAAGCACTTTCTACTTGCTAGAAAATCACACATATGGACAAAGTTTTGATATTTAGTATGGGGCTTTTCTAATAGTTCATTACCATTATAATCAACTGTATAATCTCCCATATGAGTTTTAATAGCATCACTTATAAAAGTAGCATCTTCTTTAGTTAAAAAGACAGCTTCAGCATTATCTAATACTACTTTTGATGCGATTAATGGATGATCAAAACGTGTATACTTTTCCTCTTTTAAACCCTTTTTAAAACCATCATGTAATAAAAGAGCTATTAACATTAAATCTTTTTCTTTTGCAGTATATTTTTTACTAATAGATAAATCATTAAGTAATTCATAACCAATTCTAACAGCAGCTTTAGTATGGCGTAATAGCCCACCTTCCCCTAAAGCATATTTAGGATGATATTTACCTGTAGAAGATGCAGGTTCAATAAAAAAATAATCAGGTAATAGTTCTATTAATTTTTCTAAACTAACTTTTAAGTTTTGATCTTTAATATAATTAATTTCATCATAAAATATTTCTTTTTTATTCATAAATTACCTCGCTTTTATTTATTATATCATTATAAACATTTGTTTGTAAAGTATCTAGAAAATTAATTACAACTTTATCTAAGACATAATAATAGTTTTCATCTACCCTTAAATATTTATTATCTTCTAGTAAGATACTTTCTTTAACTAAATTTTTATAATCAAATAATTCATCTATTTTTACATTATATTTATCTTTAAAGATTTCTTTATCTACTCCTTTATTAGTCCTAAAGTTTAACATAATTTCATAAAATATTTTATCTTTAACAGATAATATTTCTTTTTCAATAATAGTCTTATTATTTATATAATTAGTAATACTCTTAGTATTAGTATATCTTATATTATTTAAATATGAACTTGCCCCTACTCCAAAACCATAATATTCTTTATTATACCAATATTTTAAATTATGTTTAGATTGATAATTATTTCTAGCAAAGTTAGATATTTCATAATGAATATAAGATTTATTTTTTAGAGTAGTAGAGATAATATCATACATTTCTCTATCTAATTTAGTATTAATATTTTTAACTCCTTGTAGTTTTAGTATTGTATTTGGTTCAATAATTAAGGAATAAGTTGAAATATGAGGAACATCTAGCGATAGAATAAAATCTAAATCAGTTTGTAAAGTACTTATAGTCTCTCCTTTAATAGCATAAATTAAATCTACATTTATATTATTAAAGCCATTATTTTTTAAGTCTTTAATACAACTTATAACTTTAGTTTTTGATGTTTTTCTATTTAATATATTCTGTAATTTATAATTAATAGTCTCAACTCCTAAACTAATTCTATTAATACCAAAATTTTTAAATAGCTTTATTTTTTCTTTTGATAAACTATCAGGATTACATTCTATAGTTATTTCACAGTCTTTAGCTAGATTAAATATTTTTAATATTTCAAAGAGTTGTTTTAACTCATTTAAAGAAAGACTACTAGGTGTCCCTCCTCCTATATATAAAGTCGTAATAAGTTCGTTTTTATATTTAGATATTATTTCTTTTTTTAAAGCTTTTAAATAAAGAGTTACAAGTTTTTTATTATAAAAGACTTTACAAAAATTACAATAAGCACATATATAATTACAAAACGGTATATGTATATATACTGCATCTACAATATCATTTTCTTTAACATTTGACATTTTCTTCACTTCTTTCATTTTTATAATAATAGAAAATAGAAAAAGGTGCAAGAATTCTTTAAGAATAGAAAAAAGAACTTAACTCAGTTCTTATTCATAGTTATTTGCTTTAACTTCCATAAAACTTCTTGGATGTTGACATACTGGACAAACATCAAGGGCATCTTTTCCTACATAAACATGACCACAGTTACGACAAATCCAAATCTTATCTCCATCTTTATGGAACACTTTATCATCTTTAACATTTTTAAGAAGTGTTAAATATCTTTCTTCATGTTCTTTTTCAATCTTTGCTACACTTTCAAAAAGATAAGCTAGGCGAGTAAAACCTTCTTCTCTTGCAGTTTCAGCAAAGCCTTTATACATATCAGTCCATTCGTAGTTTTCACCTGCTGCAGCATCTTCTAAGTTAGTCATAGTATCAGGGATATTACCACCATGTAATTCTTTAAACCACATTTTAGCATGCTCTTTTTCATTATTAGCAGTCTCTTCAAAAATTGCAGCGATTTGTTCATAACCATCTTTTCTAGCTTTTGAGGCATAATATGTATATTTATTACGTGCCTGGCTTTCTCCAGCGAATGCTGTCATTAAGTTTTGTTCAGTTTTTGATCCTTTTAATTCCATCTTATTACCTTCTTTCTATAATATATTTATATTAAAGAGTTTTATCTCTTAATATACTACTTCTATCTTTAAAATTAGTATGAATTATCTTTCTAGCTTTAGGACTATTAGGATAATTTAAGTAAGTTTTATATATGTCAATAACATCTTGATTCTTATAGCAAAATCTTATTTTATTATTTAAATCATCTTCCTCTAAAGCTTTCGCTCTTAAAAGATTTACTTCAGACATTTTATTTATAGCAGAGAGTACTTGTCCTCCACCAGAAACACATCCTAAGGGACAATTCATAACTTCAATAAAGTTATAATTTGCTAAATCTTTAAGAACTTCTTCAATATTATTCATACCTTGAATGGTAGCAACTTTTAATTTATAGTCTCCTATATTAATAGTTGCTTTATTTATTGTACCACTTTTTTCATTTTCTACAAGACCTAAATAGTCTATAATTTCATCTTTACCCGTTATAATATAATTAGCACATCTTAAAATAGATTCCATTACTCCACCACTTCTTCCAAAGATAAGGCCAGCACCACTACCTTTTGATAGAAGAGATGAAAAATTTTCGGGTTCTACTTTAGTTATATCAATTCCTGATTCTTTTAATAGCAATACTAACTCACTAGTAGTAAGACATATATCCATACCCATTTCTGTCTTTTTAATTTCATACTTTTTAGCAGTACAAGGGGCTACTACAACATTAATAATTTTTTCTTTAGGAATATCCATCATTTTTAAAAAGTAAGTATTTATAATAGAACTTTGTATACCTATTGGACTTTTAACAGTAGATAGATGTTTTAATTTATCAGGATGATATATTTCTAAATATTTAACCCATGAAGGACAACAAGAGGTAAACATAGGAAGAGTCCCTTTATTTTTTAATCTGTTAACTAACTCCATTGCTTCTTCCATAACTGTCATATCAGCACCAAAGGTTATATCAAATACATAGTCAAAACCTACTTTCTTTAAAGCTCCTGCTAACTCTTTTTCTAAAAAAGTACCTGGTTTTAGTAAAAAGCCTTCTCCTATAGTTGTTCTAACCGCAGGAGCGATAGATATAGTTACTATTTTTTCTGTATCATGTAAATAATCTAAAACTTTTTTATAATCGTATTTAGGAACTAAGGCACCAACAGGACAATTTAAAATACACTGTCCACAGTTTATACAAACTGCCTTTTTACACTTTTCATCATAATTAATTCCTACAACATCCCTACAAATAGTCTTGCACCTACCACAGTTAATACATTTTTCTTTAATTCTTTTAATACTTATATTATCTTCATCAATTCTAACTGTCTTATCTAAATTCATTAAATCACTACCTTATACTATTAATTTCACTTAAAATTATAATAGAACTAATAGTTAGAGTCAACAAAGAGGGAAAATAAAAGAACTAAATATTTCTATTTAATTCCTCTTTAATTTTCTTCTTGGTCTACTTTTTCTATATTTGTTAGTTCTAGTTTTTCTAAATTATAATCATATTTTATAGAAGATTTTTCATGATTATCACCATATTTATTCATATAATTGGAAGAATATTTTTCTATACTATCTAGATTATCTACATCAACATATATTCCATAAGATAATTTTTCTTTATCTTTTTAAATAATCTTACCTTTTACATTAACTAATGATATCTCATACTTATAGTCCCAAGCGAGCTTAAGAGTAATTTTTCACCTTTTGTTACTTTAAATTCTTTTTCTTTTGATAATAGAATATTATTTAAGTTCAATATATTTTCTTTTTAAATCTTCTAAATCTTTAAAATACTTATTTTTAAAATAAATATCACTATTAACAATACCTAAGCTTTTCTTTTGTTTTAATATATATAAATATCGCATTTTCATTAACTCATCTTTTTCACTTTTCATAATATTATGAATATTTAACAATATTCTTCAACCTCCTAATTACTTTCTTTTCTATTCTTGAAATATAAGATTGACTAATGCCAAGAAGTTCTGCTACTTCTTTTTGAGTTAGTTCATTATGTCCCATAAGACCATATCTTAATATTATAATATCTCTATCTCTTGGTTTTAATTTCATAACTTCATCTAACATTAACTTCTTATCAGTTTCTTCTTCTATTCCTTTAGTTACAATATCAGATTCTGTTCCTAAAACATCTTCAAGATGTAACTCATTTCCTTCAGCATCTAAACTAAGAGATGCGTCTATGCTAACTTCTGTTTTAGATTTTTTTATTTTTCTTAAATACATAAGGATTTCATTATCTATACAACGTGAGGCATATGTTGCTAGCTTTATTTTCTTATCAGGTTTAAAAGTATTAATTCCTTTAATAAGACCAATTGTACCTATACTAACTAAGTCTTCTAAATCAACTTTTGTATTTTCATACTTTTTAGCAAGAAATACTACTAACCGTAAATTGTGTTCAATTAGGACATCTCTTGCATGAATATCTCCATCCATAGCCATTACAAGATAGGCTTCTTCATCTTCTTTAGATAAGGGTTCAGGTAATGTATCACTACTACCTACATAAAATATTTCAAAGTTTTTTTCTAGTAAAAAGGCTACTAAATAAAGTATACTAATCATTTCATTTCCTCCTCTATTATATTAGGTAAAATACAGCTTGCTCCTTTTATTTCTATTTTATTAGGACTTATTCCTAATAAATATTTATTAGTTATTAAATTATTATCTATCTTTATTTCTTCTATTTCTATACATTTAATTAAGCCATTAGAATCGATAGTTTTAAATGGTACTAAGATAGAATCTTCTAGATTTAATGTAATTAGATTTGGGTTAATTAAAATAATATTTCTTTTCTTATAGGGATCTTTAATATTATTACCAGTATCTAAAAAGCCTAAAGTATTAATCACTCCTTTCTTGCATTTAATAGAAACTTTGTGTAGTAATTCTCTTTTTTTCTTCTCTTTTACTAACATTTTATGATATAAGTAGAAAATAATAGGACTAGTTATTAATATTATAATTAAATTCAGGCTAGTACCATCATGAATAAAGATAAAACCTTCTTGTTTATAACTGAATTGATTATTTAAAAAATAAATGAGACCTCCTAAGATAATACTATTGCCATAAAGACTTTTAAAAAGAGATGAGAATAGTTCTTTAGAAGTAATGTTAAAGGCTATAAGTATCATAATTATACTTATTACTAATTTAAAGAGAAATAAAGATATATTATTTAAGGGTAGGAACAAAAGAAAAGTACTAAGACTGCCTATAAAAGCTGATAGAAATAATTTTCTTTTTTTAGAGGGGACTTTGCATTCTATACCAACAGTCATTAAAAGAAGTAAATCAAGCATAAAATTAATAAAGAATATTAAATCTAAATATATTTTCATTCCTACCACCACATTAAGCATACTAAAAAAGAAACGAATAATTTGTCGTTTCTTAATATTAATTTTTTAATATAATCTAACTATAGGTCTTAATCTTATTATTAGTAAAGTCAAACATAACCATACCATTTTCTTGAGTGTTATAAATTATTGTACCATTATCTACTAACTCTTCTACTACTTCTTGATTTGGATGATTATATCTATTATTTATACCTGCTGATATTAAGGCATAGGTTGGATTAATTGTTTTAATAAATTGGTTGCTACTGCTTGTTTTAGAACCGTGATGTCCTACTTTTAATATTGTAATATCTTCTAGCTCATAATTATTTAAAATATACTGTTCACTTTTAATACTTGCATCTCCCATAAATAATAGTGTTTTATCAAATATTGTGCTATATAAGATAATACTGCCATCATTTTCATCTTCATATTCATTAGAAATAACTAAAAAATTAAAGTTACCTAATTTAAAACTATCACCTTCAGTTAATTGATATGAATTAGAAGAATTATTAAAAATTTCTTTTTCAAGATCATTTAATTCATTACTATTAAAGAAAATCATGTTAACATCTATTCTATCCATAATAGTTAAAGCTTCTCCAGCATGATCATAATCACCATGACTTAAAACTAGATAATCTAGTTTTGTTATACCAAGTTGATTTAGAAAAGTAACTAGATAAGTACCACTACTATTTTTTTCATATTGCATCCATTCTTCTTGATAATAATTCATGACTCCTCCTGTATCTATTAGCATTGCTTTATTATTAGATGTTATTAGAAAAGAATCTCCTTGCCCTACATCTATCATATATAGGGCATCCTTAGTAAATATTTTAGGATAAGAATAGTGTATTATTATCATTAATATTATTAGAGTTAAAAAAAGTTTCTTTTTTACTTTTATGAAAAGATAGGTAAATATTAAAAGATAATAGAAGAAGTAATATATAATATTAAATCTAGCTAGGGTTATATAACCTATTTTTATATTAGAAATATAAGATATACTAACTTCAAAAATATTAATGAAAAATTCTAAGATAAAAGAAAGATATGGAATAAAAAAACATAATATTGATAAAGGAAATATTATTATATTAATAAATGGTACATAAAATAGATTATATATTACACTTAATATGTTAGTATAAGAAAAATGATATAAAGAAATGGGTAAACTAGCGAGGAAGCTTACCCATGATACTTCTAATAAATCTCTTACTTTACCTTTACTTTTCTTATTATTCATATAAAGCATGAGGGTACAACTTATGATTGTAGAGTACTGAAATCCTACATCATAAATATAATAAGGATTAATAAAGAAAAGAATACTTAAAGATAAGAGAATTAAGAAAAGAGGTTTAACATTGAGGTTAAAAGTTTGGTTTATGGAGAAAACTAAACTAAATATTAGGGCTCTATCAATGGCAGCACATGAATCAATTAGGAAATAATAAATTAAAAGACATATAAATATAATAATAAATTTTTTTAAGGTTAAGGTTTTCTTTTTGAAATTAATAATAGAAATCAAAAAACTAATCTGTGTTCCTGATAGAGCGAATAGATGTGATATACCTAGTTTGCGAAAGTTTTCTTCTAAGGTTTTGTCGAAGGAAGTGGTATCTCCAAAGAAGAAAACTTTAATATAATTTCCTACTTTATTATCGGCAATACTTTTTCTAAAGGTATTTTTTATACTATTCAAAATATTACTATTTTTTTGTTTTATAGAATAATTATCAACTTTCATCAGGTAATAAGTTTTTTGGAAATTCAAATATTTTTCATAGGAAAAACTATAAAAGTTTTTGCTTGATGTGGGTTTTGTTAATTCTCCTTCTAATTTTAGGATATCTCCTAATGAAAGTTGTTCCTTAATTTCATTAAGTTCATCTAATGTGGAAATATAATAAGTGGCGATAAGTATTTCATCAGTTTTAAGTGTCAGTGTCAATTTATTACCTTGATATTTTATAGATGTTACTTCTCCTGTTATCCTCCTTTCATTACCGTTAAACTTTGAAGTAAAATTTATGTTTAAATAAATAACAAGGTAGATTAAACTAATAATAAATAATGTAATATATATAGATTTATATAGTAATATTTTCCTTAATTTGATCAAAAATAGAATCTCCTATACCACTGACTTCTTTTATTTCCTCAATGCTTTGAAATGCTCCTACTTCTTCCCGATAAGCGATAATGGCTAATGCTTTTGTTTCTCCGATTCCAGGAAGTGTCATTAGCTCTTCTAATGTAGCATCATTAAGAGAAATTTTACCACTGATTAGAACGCTACTAGAACTAGTATCACTAGTACTATCATTATCAGTAATGCAAGCATTATTTTCAATTCCATTTTGATTAAGACAGGCTTCTTGTTCTATTTCTTCTTGTTCTAAGGTTTCTTTAAAGTTAGCAACTTCAGCATAACTATAAACGATAATAACCATTTCGTCTTTAACTTTCTTAGATAAGTTTAAAACTGATGTATCAGCATCAAGAGTTAAGTCTCCTGCTAATCTAATAACATCAATAACTCTGCTTCCATCTTTAACTGAATAAGTACCTGGGTTAACAACTTCGCCTTTAATATCTACTTGATAGTAAACTTCTTCTTCTTCCTCCTTTTCTTCTTTTTTAGTACTTTTTGTGTTTAAAACTATATCTTCATTATCATCATCAGTTTCTAGATAATTTTTATAGATAAAAATAGAACCTATAACTAATAGCAAAACAAGTCCTAAAACACAAATAATGATTTGTTTTTTATGACGATAAGTAAAAGTCATTTCTAATTCCTCCTTTCCGGTTTTGATACTAACACAATTAAAAAATTAATGCAAAAAGGGAATTTTCAAAATTCAACCTCATTTTTAGGGTGAATTTTCAAAATTCATAGGGAGAAAATTAAAAATTGACCTCTATTTTGGGGGTCAATTTTAAAAATTCATACTTTTTTAAAAAATTTCTATTTTTTTTGATCTCTTAGTCTATTTTCTATATTTATACGTTGAACCATAGTTAAAGAAACCATTAAACACAATGTAAAACTTCCACCATAACTAAGGAAAGGTAATGGTACTCCAGTCATTGGCATAAGACCAAATAAGCCCATTAAGTTAATAGAAACGTGTAGAAATATATAAAAAGCAACTCCATAACAAATTAATGCTCCTCTATTAGTATAACTGTTTCTGCCTATTTTTAATATTCTATAAAGTAAATATAAGTAGGAAAGAATAATAGCAATACCTGCAATAAGTCCTAATTCTTCAACAGTAACAGCAAAGATAAAGTCTGTGTATGGATATGGCAAATATAAATATTTTTGAGTACTATTACCTATCCCTACTCCTGTAAGACCACCATTATTTATAGCAATATAGCCATTACAAACTTGGTTACCTGTATCTAGTAATCTATCACATGGTCTTGTAAAATTTAAACGTTCTATTTGTCTTGCTTGTAAAATACTACCACCTGTCATAACAAGTACTGCTAATATTATTATGCACATTCCAATAAAAAGAAGAGATACTTTAAACTTAATAAGTCTAGCAACAGGAGCTGAGAAAAATATAATACCTGTTAAAAGTGCAAATATAATCGCTGTACCTAAGTCTGGTTGTAACATGATTAAGAAAGTTATAATAATACCAATAATTAAGGGAATAATAGCAATAAAAAACTTATTACATCTTTTTTCATGAACTTCATAAAATCTAGCCATAAAAACAATCATAATTACTTTAATAAATTCACTTGGTTGTAAAGTGAAAGAACCAAATTGAATCCAACTAACAGCATAGTTAGTTGCACTACCATAAATAAGTAAAAGTATAAGTATAGCTACAAAAATTATTAAAAGAATATTTGACATCATACCATAGAACTTGGTATTAAATTTAACCATAAAAAGACAAAAGATAAAACTTACTATTAAAAATAAACCTTGTCTTAAGAAATATGCATAGGGACTACCACCATTCATATATGATGTAACATTACTAGCTGAGAAAATCATTACGAGACCTAATACAAAAAGAACTAGAGTTAGAATAAATAATGGCTTATCAATATTTTTGACTATATCTTTAAATTTTGTCATCTATTTCTAACCCTCCCAATCCTTAATCTTTTTCTTTAATGATACCACAAATTTTTCATAGTTTAAAGTCAACTAGTCAAATTCATTAACAATTTTACATATTTTTTCATATCTTATATTAGAAAAAGGAGGTTTTTAACTATGTATTATTATGGTGGAGGATCATTTAATTCCTTTCCAAGTTATGGATGTGGTAATCAATGGTTTTATCCTAGTTATGGCTTTTCTAACAATAATAATTACGCCATAATTTTAGTTTTATTTATACTATTAGTTATTGTAATAGGTGCTAGATTTACACACTAAGAAAGGTTATCCTTTCTTTTTTTTTGGTTATGTGTTAAAATATAGCAAG
>CAZJKS010000023.1:0-13389 GCA_964546695.1 uncultured Muribaculaceae bacterium
TCTAATTTTTTTAAAGTAAATTAATGTTGATTTACCAATAAAACAGTGCTATAATTAGTATTAATTTTAGGAAGGGGTGTTTATCTTGTCTAAACATATAATTGGTATTATCGCTGAATATAATCCTTTTCATAATGGGCACTTATATCATATTGAAAAAATTAAAGAAATGTTTCCTGATAGTCCTATTATTTTAGTACTAGGTGGAGCTTTCACAGAGCGTGGAGATATTTCTATTTTAGATAAATGGGAAAAGACATCTCTTGCCATTAAATACGGTATTGATTTAGTAGTAGAACTCCCCTTCCCTTTCTCATGTGCATCAGCTGATATCTTTGCTAAAGGTTCTATTGAAATATTAAATCATCTAAAAGTTACTGATTTAGTCTTTGGTAGTGAATCTGATGATATAGAAGGTATTAAAAAACTAGTAGAAACACAATTATATAATGATGATTTTGATAACTTAGTCCAAGTTTATTTAAGAATGGGTTATAACTACCCTACTTCTTTATCTAAAGCTTTAGAAGATATTACAGGAGATTGTTATAAATTACCTAATGATATTTTAGGTATAAGTTATGTAAAAGCAATAATTTCTAATGACTATAAAATTACTCCTCATACTATAAAAAGAACTAATGATTATCATAGTAAAAAGTTAAATAAAATGAGTAAAAGGAGTATAAACAGCGCAACAAGTATAAGAGAGGCATTATTAAATAATAATGACATTAAAGATAGTGTTCCATCTATTACTTATAATTATTTAAAGAATAAAAAAATACCTAAACTAGATGATTATTTTAATCTTTTAAAGTATAAGATAATAAGTTCTAATGATTTAACTATTTATAATTTAGTAGATATTGGTATAGCTACTAAACTAAAGAAAGAAATACTTAATAGTTATAGTTTTGATGAATTAATTAATAAAGTTAAGAGTAAAAATACTACTTATGCTAAGATATCTAGGATGTTAATTTATATA
The DNA here is from genome assembly GCA_964546695.1 of uncultured Muribaculaceae bacterium. GTDB lineage: Bacteria > Bacillota_I > Bacilli_A > RF39 > UBA660 > Onthousia. The sequence goes on from CAZJKS010000023.1 coordinate 992, forward strand.
TTATGTGATTATACTAAAAAACAAGCTAGAGAATTTAAAGATATTAAATATATTAGATTACTTGGTTTTTCTAATAAAGGAAGAGAATATTTAAATGAGATAAAAAAAGATATAGATATTCCTATTATTAGTAAGTTTACAAGAGAAAAAGATAAGATGTTAGAATATGAATATCAAATTACTAAGATATATTCTTTAGTCTTTGATGAAGATAAATCTAAAAGCTTAATAGAAGCCGAATATAAGATGAAGCCTATAAAGGAGGTATAGTTTATGAATAATATGGTAAAAACAAAGAAACAGGGACTTTTAATAGTTATTTCAGGACCATCTGGTTGTGGTAAGAATAGTATAATTAATGAGTTATTAAAAATAAGAAAAAACACTTGGGTATCTATTTCTTGTACTAGTAGAGAACCAAGAGGTGAAGAGAAAAATGGTATTAACTATTATTTCTTGTCTAGAGAAGAATTTGAACGTGATATTAAGAACGATGAATTTTTAGAGTATGCAGAATACTCTGGTAATTACTATGGTACTCCTAAGAAATATATTAAAGAACATCTAGATAAAGGAGAAGATGTAATATTAGAAATAGAAATACAAGGAGCTTTAAAGATTAAAGAAAAACTAGATGAGACTATCTTTATCTTTATAATGCCACCTACTATGAATGAATTAAAAAGACGACTTATCACTAGAAATACTGATAGTTTAGAAAGAATAGAAAAAAGGTTTATTAGAGCTTATGAAGAGATAAATGAAATACCTAAATATAATTATGTAGTTGTTAATGATGATTTAGACAAGGCAGTTAAGAAAGTAGATGCTATATTAGAGGCAGAACGCCTTCGTGTTGATCGAATTGAAGAAGTATATCTAGATAGTAAAGAAGAGAAAATTCATGAAGCTTTGCTTGATGATGTTAAAGACTTTGATAATTCTAAAATAGAAATAAAATAAAAGAACCTGTAATGATATGAACCCCGTTTCTTGGACAAAATAGAAACGAGGTTTTTATCATTATGAACTGAACCCCAAAAGTTGGACAGTTTATAATTGGTTCTTTTTTATATTTCTTCAATCTTCATTAAGTTAGTAATTCTCTTAGTTTCAGTATTAGGGAAACCTCCAGTAATTACAATTAAATCTCCCTCATTAAGTTCCATAAACTCTTTAGCTTTCTCTACACTCCTAGTTAATACTTCATCAGTTGTATCTAAGAAAGGTAATGTACCTGCATAAACACCCCAGTTTAAAGCTAAACGTCTACCAGTTTTCTCATCAGTACATAAAGCAAGTATTGGAGCATCTGGTTTTAAATTACTAATAACTCTTGCAGTTCTACCACTAATAGTAGCAGCACAGATTAATTTAGCACTTAAAGCATCTGTACTAAGTACAACATTAGAAGCAATAGACTTAGTAATATTATCTAAGCTTTCAATATCAAAAGCATAATCAAAACTTGAATATTTTTCTGTAGTTTCACAAATATTAGCCATAGCAGCAACTGTTTCAACTGGATGTTTTCCAATAGTAGTTTCACCACTTAACATAACAGCATCAGTACCATCTAATACTGCATTAGCAATATCACTTGTCTCAGCTCTTTTAGGTCTAATATTATCACTAGACATCATTGTCTCAAGCATTTCAGTAGCAACAATAGATATTTTTCCAAGTCTTCTACAAGTATTAATCATTTGTTTTTGATAGATTGGAACCATTTCACTAGGCACTTCTGTACCTAAATCTCCACGAGCTACCATAACACCATCACTAACACTTAAAATATCTTCTAAGTTTTCAATACCTAAAGCGCTTTCAATCTTACAAATAATTTGTAAGTCTTCTCTACCATGTTCTTTTAAGATTTCTTTAACTTCTAATACATCTTCCTTAGTAGATACAAAGGAAATAGCAAGAAATTCTCCACCATGTTCGCACGCATAGATGATATCCTCACGATCTACATCACTAACATAAGGAATATCAAGTTTAATACCAGGAACACTCATACTCTTACGATTTCCTAATACACCACCATCAATAATCTTACATGTAACTCTATCTTCGTATTTAGCGATAACTTCAAGTTTCATCTTAGCATTCTCAAGTAAAATAATATCTCCAACATTAAGAGAATCAATAGCACTAGGATGATTAACAGAAAATCTCTCTTTAGTACCAGTAACAGTCTCTTTAACTATATCAATAGTCTCTCCCGGTACAAGTTCAATAGAATCATTTTCCATAATTCCACACCTAAACTCCGGACCTTTAGTATCCCAAAGAATAGCAATATTCATACCAGTTCTTTTTCTAACTTCACGAACTGATGCACACGCTTTCTCTCTTTCTTCTATAGTAGCATGAGAAAAGTTAATTCTTGCTACATTCATCCCTGCTCTAACCATTTTTTCCATTACATCTGGTTCATTACTAGCAGGACCTATACTACAAACAATTTTTGTCTTTTTCATTATTTACTCCACTCCTTCTAATCAAGCTATATAATTATAGCATATTTTTATTAAAATTAAAAGAGTATTTTAACTTGAAATACGGAATTTTGTAACTAATTTATTACATTTTATCTTGTTATAGAGAAATTAATTTGATACTATATTTATAGGAACATTTAATGGTTGAGTGTTATCTCCAAGTATCTATATTTGGAGGTGATACTATGAGTAAAAAAGACTTTTTAGTTTCAACATTATTATTTATAATAATTTTACTTATTGTATTACTTTTTGCAGTTATCAGTATATTAATATAAGACATAAAGCAAAAAGAAAGCACTTAACTAAACAGCATGTTTAATTAGGTGCGTACCCTTTTTACAGGAGAAACACTTAACACAAGCAGCATTAAATGTTCTCTTTTTTATTGTATGTAACTTTCTTTTACATATTCATAGTATCATAAATATTAACTCTTGTCAAAAAAAACATTAAACAAATTTTATATATTTAATGACATCAAGATTAAAAAAATATATAATTAAAATGGAGGTAACATATGAAAGATATAGATTACGAACAAATTAAAAGATTTTATAATGAATATAATAATGATAAAAATAACAAGATAATTGAAAATGCTATGAAAAAAATAGGTATGCAAAGTTTTTGCTTAAATACTGATATTATTAATAGTACTCCAAATGTGTTCAACATAGAATTACCTAATACTAAGATATATGACCAAGAAGATTCTTGGTTATGTTGGCTTTATGCAGGAATAAATTTTATTAAAAACAATGTTGCTACTAATCTTAACATTTTACCTACAGATATAAATTTATCAGTAAATTATCTTTCTTTTTTCGATAAACTAGAAAAAGCTAATACTTTTTATAACAAAATAATCGAACAGGACAACTTTGATTTAAAAACTGAAGTAAATAAATATTATATAGAGGATGCTTTTTATGAAGGTGGTCGCTTCACATTTTTTAAAGAACTAGTTAATAAATATGGTATAGTTCCAGAAGATGTAATGCCTAAAACATTTGATAGTAAAAACTCTGAACAATTAAGAAGACTTTATAACGAAAAACTTAAAAAAGATATGTTTAAATTACTAAAATTAAAAGAGAATAATACTTCAAAAGACGAACTTTATCTAAGAAAAGAAGAAATGTTAAAAGAAAATTACAATCTCTTGTCTAAATGCTTAGGTTCTCCTCCCCTATCTTTCACATATGAGTATAAAGATAAAGACGGAAAAATGATTAAATTAGAAAATATAACTCCTATAGAGTTCAAAAATAAATATTTATCTATCAACTTAGATGATTTTGTAAGTATTACCAATGTTCCTATGTATAAGACCGAATATAACAAGCTCTATAGAAAAGAATATAATGAAAATATTTACGGTAAATATGTTGAATTTATTAATAAGCCTATTGAAGTATTAAAAGATTTAGCAGTTAAACAATTAAAAGATGGCATGCCAGTTTATTTTGCCTGTAATATTGATAAAATGAGAGATAAAAAATCAGGTATATTAGATTCTAATTTATATAATTATAAAGATGTATTTAATATAGATTTATTAACTAAAGAAGAAGCCTTAAATAGTTTTGATATTTACTATCAACATTTAATGGTAATAACAGGAGTTCATATTGAAGATAATAAACCTATTAGATGGAAAGTTGAAAACAGTTATGGAGATATACTATATAAAGATGGTTATTATATAATGAATGATAATTTCTTTAATAACTTTGTTCTTATGGTAATAATTAATAAAAAATATTTAAGTAAAGAAGACCTAGAATTATTTAATATAAAACCAATAACAATAGACAGATATAATCCATTTTAAAAGACTTATGAACAAAAACATAAGTCTTTATTTTTGACACTTAGGGCAATAATAAGTGCCTCTTCCTCCTACCTTAGTAACAATAAGTTTTTCGCAACAAATTGGACATACTCCATCTTTTTTACCATGAACAGCAAGTTCATTTTGAAATAAGCCATGTACTCCTTCTGCTGATGTAAAACTCTTAATTGTAGTACCTCCCATAGTAACTGCTTTATCTAGTATCTTCTTTGCATTCTTTATAATAGCATCCGCCTCATCTAAACTAATACTATCTGCTTTCCTCAAAGGGTTTATATGAGATGCAAATAAAATCTCATCATCATAGATATTACCAATACCTGTAATGATGGATTGATCAAGTAAAGCTGTCTTAATAGGCACTTTTTTCTTTCTTAAAGCCTCTAATAAATAATTAGGAGTTAAACTTTTATCATAATACTCTAAGCCTAATTCTGAAAGTGGCTTTAAATTATACACTTCATCTTTAGGAAGACAAGCCATTTTACCAAACTTTCTAACATCATTAAACCTCATATCAGTATTATCTGTAAAAGTAATAATAATATGCTCATGCTTTGCTTTATTTACACTAGTGTCTCTAAAGAAGAACTTTCCTTCCATCCTTAAATGACATATTAAGGCTTTAGTAGTAAGAAAGATAACTATCCATTTCCCTCTTGTCGTAATAGATTCAATCTCCTCACCTACTAAATCCCTCTTAAACTTATCTATATCACCAATAATTATATTATCCCAATAGACATCTATCTTTTTAATAGTTTTGCCTATAATAATATGTTCCAATGTCTTACTAACTGTAATTACTTCTGGTTTTTCAGGCATTGTCTATTCACATCCTTTACTACTTAGCTTCATACCAATCATTACCTGTTTCAATATCTACTTTTAAAGGTACATCTAACTTAATAACATTTTCCATCTTATCTCTTACTAACTCTTTAACTTCATCTAACTCATCTTTATAAACATTTAAAACAAGTTCATCGTGTACTTGAATAAGTATTTTACTCTTTAAGCCTCTTTTAGTCATTTCTCTATATAAATCTACCATCGCTTTTTTTAATATGTCGGCAGCACTACCTTGAATAGGAGTATTAAGAGCCATTCTCTCTCCTCCACTTCTTACCATATAGTTACTACTTTTTAACTCATCTATAACTCTTCTTCTATTCATAATAGTTTTAACATAACCATTCTTATAAGCTTCTTTTTTCTCTTGATTCATATACTCACTAATACCAGGATAAGTCTCTAAATAATTATCCATAAACTTTTTAGCACTACCTACATCTATCTTTAAATCTTCAGATAGACCAAAACTACTAATACCATAAAGAATCCCAAAATTAACGGCTTTAGCAGTTCTTCTCATAGATTTATCTACCTCTTTAATATCTACTTTAAAAATATCACTAGCAGTCTTAGCATGAATATCTTTATCTTCCTTAAAAGCCTCTATTAAATTAGTCGCTTTTGATAGTGAAGCAAAGACTCTAAGTTCTATTTGCGAATAATCAGAACTCATAATAATAGAGTCTTCCTCTGGTATAAAAGCTTTTCTAATTAATCTAGTATAATCACTTCTAATAGGAATATTTTGTAAATTAGGCTCAGTAGATGAAAGTCTTCCTGTTCTAGTTAAACATTGATTAAAGATTGTATGAACCCTACCATCTTCTTTTATTTTATCTAAAAGACCAACAACATAGTTAGCATATAACTTAGTAAGCATTCTATACTCTAATACTTTATTAACAACAGGATGATATGGACTTACTTTATCTAAGATATCTCTACTAGTAGAATAACTCACATCATCCTTTTTTCTTTTTTTAGGATAAGGAAGTTCTAACTTTACAAATAATACTTCCCCTAATTGTTTAGGAGAACTAATATTAAAGGTACACCCAGCATCTTTATATATATCTTCTTCCATATCTTTAATTTTAACTTCTAATTCATCTTTTAACTTTAATAAGTAATCTTTATCTACCCTAATACCCGTTAACTCCATATCAATAAGAACATAAGCAAGAGGCATCTCTATTTCACTAAATAATTTACTCTCCCCATACTCATCTATCTTTAATAAGAAATCACTTTTAGTATTATAAATAAAATTACTCTTTAAATTACACTGTTCAAGAGTCTCTTCTAACTCTACTTTCTTTCTTCTTTTTAAAGTTCCATAAGTATCTTCAAAAGATTTAATCTCTACTTTTAAATCATTCATCAAAGTAGTAATATCATCATTCATTTTATAATCTAAAAGGTATGATGCAATCATTGCATCGTAGTTACAATTATTTAATTTAATACCAAGTTTATTTAGTAAAATATAGCTCTTTTTAACATCATAAGTAGCTTTAGGCGTATCATTTTCAAATAATTCTCTATAATTAATAATATCTTCTCCTCTTATAAAGCAAGTCCCACTTTCGTTTGTAAAACTAACCCCTATAATAAAAGATTCATTATAATTATAAGCATTCATCTCAATATAAAAGGAATATTCACTACTACTATCAAAGTCTTTAACATCTACTTCTTTTATTTCTATACTTTTATCACTATTACTATCATTATCATCTTCTGTACTAATATCAATATTATTAACTTTCTTTAAAAGAGATTTAAATTCTAACTCTTCTAAAATATCTATATATTTAGACCTGTTTAGCCCATTATATTTACAATCTTCTAGACTAAATGGAATATCTACATTTCTATAAATAGTTGCAAGGTCATAACTCATATAAGCATTTTCTTTATCATTAACTAACTTCTCTTTAGTCTTAGGAGTTAATTCATCTACATGATTATACAAATTATCTAAAGTCTTATACTTTTCTAATAAACTAATTGCAGTTTTCTCCCCAATACCTTTAACACCAGGTATATGATCAGACATATCACCCATTAAAGCTTTAAGATCAATCATATTAATAGGCTCTACTTTATAAGTTTCTCTAAATACTTCTCTATTAAATCTAATAGAACCCTTAGTCTTTAACAGTTTAACATCAACATCATCACTAATTAATTGTAATAAGTCTTTATCACTCGAAATAATTGTAGCGATAAATTCATCCTCTTCATCTACTTCTTTAGCAAGTGTTCCAATTATATCATCAGCTTCAAAATTATCTATTTCAAAGTGTTTAATTCCCATCGCATCAAGTACTTCTTTAGCTTTAGGGAACTGACTTCTTAAATCATCAGGCATCTCCTTACGCCCTGCTTTATATGATTCATATTTATCATGTCTAAAGGTTTTCCCTTTATCAAAGGCTACCATTATATAACTTGGCTTTTCATCTTCAATAATTTTATTCATCATATTTATGAAACCATATAAGCCATTAGTAGGAAAACCCTTAGAATTTCTCATAATAACTCCACTATAACTAGTAGCATAGTAACTCCTAAATAAAAGATTATTTCCATCAACCAATATTATTTTTTTCATATATAACCACTCTTTCCTTATTTATTGTACCACACCACTAGTCTTTTTTAAAATTATTTTATAGATAAGGCTATACTATTATTAATAATTTTCTCTTCATTACTTTCAAGTTCATTAACACGATCACACATAAATAAAGTAAGCACAACAGCTAACATATAAATAAGACTAACTCCTAAAGCAGTTTTTAAAATACTTTTAAAATTTAACATATCTATCACTCCTTCTTTCTGATTTTATTTTATATCGAACAATTGTTTATGTCAATATATTTTCGAAGATTTGTTTGACATTTTACACGTGTTATGCTAAACTAAAAACAAATAAAGGAAGGAAGTGTGTAAAGTGGAAAAATTAACTGATAGACAATATGATATATTACAGATTATTAAAAAATTAATTGCTAAAAACGGATATCCTCCTACCGTAAGAGAAATAGGAGATGAAGCAAAACTTTCTAGTCCTGCTACTATTCATTTTCATATTAAACAACTAGTAAAAAAAGGATATATTAAGAAAGGTGCTGGTACTAATAGAACCATAGAAGTATTAGTTGATAACGAATATTTAGATAACGATGATGATGTTGTAAAAGTACCACTTTTAGGTAAAGTAACAGCAGGTACACCTATTGAAGCGATAGAACGACCTGATGAAACTTTTGCCTTACCTATAGAACTTTTTGGCAACAAAAAAGAAATATTCACTTTAAAAGTTAGTGGTGAATCTATGATTAATGTAGGCATATATGATGGAGATATCTTAATAGTTGAAAGACAAAACACTGCTAGAAATGGTGATACAGTAGTTGCTATGAATAATAACAATGAAGCGACTGTTAAAACATTCTATAAAGAAAATGGTCATTTTAGATTACAACCAGAAAACGATACAATGGATCCTATAATACTTGATGAAGTAACAATACTAGGTAAAGTTGTTGGACTTTATCGAAGATTTTAAAACGAGGCTAATTATTTAGTCTCGTTTTAAATAATATTTCTTTACTAAAGAGTTATTTTTTTCAATATAATTAGAAAGAAAATTTTGTTCATTTAAATGTCCAATTACTTCATCAATATTATTTTCTAAATATCTAAAGTCATCTCTATTAAATCTTTGTAAATTTTTTTGTTCTAACAAAATAGCAAGATTAATATCATCAACATACCGTCTTAAAGGTGCACTACTATTTAAATAGAACTCATTATCACTAGGATTTTTGGTATATATACCATTTACTCTATATATACCAAAATCAAGTTCACCTGCAACATAATAATTAACTAAAATAGAAGGTAGTGCAATCATATCATCAACAGTCGCCTTCCATAAATTAGCAAGATATGGCCTCGTAGTTGTAAAAGATATCACCTTACATAAATCTTTTAATTGATAAATAGATTTATCAACTTTACTACTTATAACTTTCTTATTTAAAATTCTAGAAGCATCACTACCCGTTAAGTTATAATCAACCATAATTTTATTTCTAGAAACTGAAGTAGAACATATATTACCATTATTATCAATAACAAATTGAAAAGAGATAACAGATTTAGGTGTTAAAGAAATATCCTTACTCAACATACTTAAATAACCATGAGAAAGTTTTTCAGGCAACATATCATAATTAATGTTTTTACCATTATCTCTCAAATAAAATGAAGTACCCTGCCTATAAGCATTTATACTCAACTCCCTATTTTCTCTAAAAAATGATGGTACATCACTAACATAAACATTAAAAAAGTATAAATCATCTTCTTTATCAATAGAAAATACACTATCCAAATCAAGAGATTTCTCACTATCAAGTGCAATAATAGGAGTATCTTGATAAATAAAAGAAGTATAAGAAGAAACATAATTTAACTTATCATTGTATGATTTACCTATCTCAAGATTAAAATCAGAATTTATTAAATTATTAGTAAGTTTATTAGTAGGATTAGAGTTTATAACTTTATCTAACTCTTTAAGTATGTTAATAAATTCTCTATAACAAGCATCATCTTTATCTATAAAAGCATCTTTTAAATTTATTTTATTAACCCCCTCATTTATAGTTACAATAATTTTTGCAACTATATCGGCTTTTAAAGACGTTCTTTTTAATATATTCAATAATTTAGTAAACTCTTCAGTTAAAGAAACTAATGTATACGTATCACTACTATAACTTTTCTCTATCTTTGCAATTATCTTACAAACATCTTCACTAGCTTTAATATTCATAATATTTTTTAGCCATTCATCATCATCAATATACTTTTTAATAGTAGCAAATACATCATCACTATAAGAGAATATATCATCTAATTTAGTAAATATATATCTAAAACAAAATTTACCATCACTAATTGAATATAAAAATGAAAGTATTTCTTCTTCTTTTATATCCTCTTTATCTAGTAATTGCAAAACAAAATCAAAAGTTATTTGATCATTTTCTCTTAGTAATAACAATTCTAATTTTCTCTTAAAAGCAGTTTTTGTATCACGCCATTTTATTTTATCTTTATTCATATCAAGCATCTTATTAAGTTCAGTTAAATAAAACAATCTAGTAGTTCCTAAAGAATTTGAATTTTTAAATACTTTCTCTACATAATTATTTATTTTATCAAAGTTCATTTTAAAAAATGATATATCTAAATAACTACTTAATTTTATAGTTTTATGCATATCCCACCCCCCAATTTCTTAAATAAGTTTTTTAACTATATAACTAGCAATCAAAAGCCCAGCACTACTTGGTACAAAAGCATTTGAACCTATTACCTTTCTATTTTTAACTTTTGTAGGTAATTCTAATGATGTACAAACTTTAATCTTCTTTTGTATAGTTTTATCAAACTTTTTTCTCATTATTTTAGCAAGTGGATCATTATAAGTCTTATCTAAAGATGTAATAGTTAATTTACTAGGATCTAATCTATTACCAGTACCCATAGAACTAATAAAGTCTATATTATGTTCTAAACAATAATTAATAATAGCCACCTTAGCTTTTACATCATCAATAGCATCTACAACAAAATCTATTTTAGTATTAAAAATATCTTTAATATTATCATTATCTATTTTCAAGCTATAAGTAATAACATTACAATATTCGATAATACTTTCTATCCTTTCTTTAAAACAATCTACTTTATACTTACCAATATTATTATTAACAGCAATTATTTGTCTATTAAAATTAGTAACATCAACTCTATCATAATCTACTAGTATTAAATTACCAACACTACTTCTTGCAAGAGCTTCAACAACATAACCACCTACTCCACCAAGTCCTATAACTAAGATAGTAGAGTTTTTCAAGTTTTCTAAAGAAAAAGAACCAACTAAGTTCTCTAATCTACTATATTTCATAATTAAGCAGCCCTACCATTAGAATTTAATTTTTTTATAAGTTTCTTCTGTTGCTCAGAAGATAACATTGGCATTAAACTTCTACCATTAACTAGGTTATTAAAGGTTACTAAATTCATAAAACTCTCAGAATTTTTAACTGCTAAATCTCTATAATTATTTAAAAATTTATTCATCTTTTCATTATCGGTAAAGAATGCTTTCACCGAATCAAATTCACTTGCTAAAATAACTTCAGAATTTTCACTAATATCATAGTTTAAATTATTAAAGAAATCTAAAACCTCTACTTGTTTTCTAAACCCAGCATTAATAAGTTGATTTCTAATATAAAGGAAATTTTGATTATTATTCTTAGCTCGTTCTACTATACTATAAAACTCTCCATTAAACAGTTCATCAAAACCAATTTCAGCAAGTGATAAATCCTTTCTTTTAATATTATCTGGTCTACTTAATCTTATACTATTAATTAATAATCCATATATATAATCATTTATTTCATTTTCATTATAACTAGGAGCAGGAATTATATAAGTATCATAAAAATCTTTATCTTTATAATTTTTAGTATTTACTTCAATAAAATTAATACCTTCATTATTATAATTAATATTTTTTCTAACAAAACTAGTAATCATCTTTGGATTAGTTATCATTTTATTATTATCTTCATAAGCTTTTAAATGAACTTTGCCAACAACTATATCGCTAGATGTTATATCTTTAGCTTTAGAATTTAATATGTTTTTTCTAATATCAATGTCCTTAAAGTTAATATTTACTTTCAATATCACATTATTAATCACTAATGGTAAGCATAACATACAAATCACTACCTTTCCCCTAGGAAGAGTATTATACCATATTTTTAAATTATTATCAAGGTATTGCAACTTTTATTTTTTTATGCTAAAATTTATTAGTAAATTGCTCCTGGCCTGTTGGTGAAGTGGTTTAACACGCGCGCCTCTCAAGCTCGTATTCACGGGTTCGAACCCCGTACAGGCTACCAATTTGATACATAAACAACCAAAAATGGTTGTTTTTCTAATGCTTTAATATGTTATAATTGTTATAGGAGGTACTATGAAAATAACTAATTTAGATAAAATTATCTCTAAAGATAAAATCAATCCTAATTTTAGAGGTAGTCATAATATATATAATTTTAAAATAG
>CAZJKS010000024.1:0-13065 GCA_964546695.1 uncultured Muribaculaceae bacterium
AAAGAATATGACAAAAACAAAGATCATGATAATTTTGATATAGAAATATAACTAACAGCTGCTAACTAGCAAATTATATGGTAAAATAATATCAAAGTTTTGAGATTCTTCAGACGCGTCTGAAAAATTCAGAAAGGAGCAATTTATGTTAAAAAAGAATAATTCAATGGCATTAGAAATTAGTGCTATGGTAAACGAAGCAAAATCAAATTTAGCAAAAGAAATAAATAAATCAATAACCTATGTATATTGGAATATAGGGAGAATTATTGTTAAACATGAAAACGAAGATAATAATCGATTAGAGTATGGTAAAGAAGTTTTAAAAGAATTATCTAAAGAATTAACAAAACTTTTAGGCAAAGGTTATTCACTTACTAATTTAACCTATATGAGATGGTTTTATAATGTATACCCTGATTATAATATGATAAATAAGTCATTAAGTTGGTCACATTATGTTGAACTAATAACAATTAAAGATGATGCGAAAAGAAATTTTTATGAAAAAGAATGTATTAGTTCCAACTGGTCTGTTCGAGAATTACAAAGACAATTAGATACTTCTTTATTTGAAAGATTACTTCTTTCAGATGGTAAAAATAACAAGAAAAAAATATTAGAACTATCAAAAGAAGGTCAAATTGTGAATAAGCCAAGCGATATTATAAAACAACCTTATGTATTTGAATTTCTTGGAATAAAAGAGCCTAAACCACTTTTAGAAAAAGATTTAGAATATAAATTAATTAGGCATATAGAAGATTTTTTACTTGAATTAGGTAAAGGTTTTATGTTTGTAGGAAGCCAGCAAAGAATAACAATTAACAATACGGACTATTATGTAGATATGGTATTCTATAATAAATTTCTAAAATCCTATGTTTTAATTGATTTAAAAATGAATAAATTAAAAGCTGAAAATTTAGGACAAATGAATATGTATCTAAATTATTATGAAAAAGTCATCAATAGTGAAGATGATGGTAAACCAATAGGTATTATATTATGTGCTGAAAAAGATAAGGTTGCTTTAGAATATGCCCTAGGTGGTTTATCTAATAATATTTTCGCTTCAACTTATACTTATTATATTCCTAATAAAGAACAATTAATTAGCGAGGTTGAAAAGGTATTAAATGATGTAGAGAAGCATGATTAAAGTATAATTCATATCACAGATACATTTATGAATTGACAGTTAAGATGTTCCTTGAAATTGACTATGTTTTTACTACAACTACAAGTATAGAAAACATTTAAGTGTTGTGCTATAATTTAATAAAAATATGATTCTATCTATTGAGGGAGAAGAAAATGCTAAAATATTATGTGAAATAGATGAATTGAAAGGTATAAATATATATTCTAGTAATTCTGCTAGGGCAATAGGCACGGCTAAATATATTGCAGAGATGAACAATGTTAAAATCAAAATAGATAATAGAATTAATGGAAGAGAGTTTTATACAACTATGTCTATGAAAGAAATATTATTAGAAGAGTTAGAAATTAAAAGACAATATTTAATATACTTAGGTAATAGTTTAGATAATAGAAAAATATGTAGATAATTTTAAAGAGGTAAGTAGAAAAGAGTTCTTAGAATATATTACTGATAAAAAAAGAGTAGGCTTATGTTAAGAAAAATAAAAAAATATTATTAGGGAGGGTTCTATATGTTATTACAGTATTATTTAGAACAATTAAATTATAAGAATATGCCATTATTTCTTAGAAAGTATTTTGAATGTCCATCTTTAAATAGATTAATGAAGGTGGGATATTTTTGTGGAATGGATTTTGCTTCTAAAAACGTTTATGACTTTAGTGAATATATTAGTAGATTTGCTCATTCCCTTACAACTTCTTTATTAACTTATAAAGTAACTAAAGATAAGACTATGACTATTGCAGCTTTATTTCATGATGTTGCAACACCTTGTTTTTCCCATGTTATAGATTATATGAATGAAGATTATGAAAAACAAGAAAGTACAGAAGAACTTACGGAAACTATTATTAAAAATGATAAGTATTTACTTAAATGTTTAAATGAGGATAATATAGATGTAGATGATATTATAAACTTTAAGAAATTTAGTATTGTTGATAATGATAGACCTAAGTGTTGTGCCGATAGGTTAGATGGAGTTATTTTAAATGGTATAGGTTGGGCTAAAAATATCAATAAAGATGATATTAAAAAAATTATTGATGATGTTAGAGTATTTAAAAATGAAAATAATGAAGATGAAATTGGCTTTAATAATAGAGATGTTGTATCCAAAATAATTGATGTTAGTAAAAGTATAGATTTGTATTGCCATACTAACGAAGATAATTATATGATGCAGTTACTTGCTACTATAACAAAATTATCTATTGATAGAGGTTATATTAGTTATGACGACTTGTATAGTCTTAATGAAATAGAATTATTTGATAGATTAAAGAATAGCAAAGATAAGGAATTATTAGACAAAATTAATCTTTTTGAAAGTATAAATATAGATTCTATCCCTAAAACAGAACTTCCTAATGTTAAAGTTAGAGTGTTGAAACCTTTAATTAATGGTAAAAGATCTTAGTAGATTTTATTCTAATTATTTGATATTATATTATTCAAGGTGATGATTATGAAAAAATATCGTTGTACTATTTGTGGTTATATTTATGATGATGCTAAAGAAGAGATTAAGTTTAGTGATTTAAAAGATGATTGGGTATGTCCCCTTTGTGGCGTTACTAAAGATATGTTTGAAGAAGTAGTTGAAGAAGAAAAATATGAATAATAGGTGATACTTATGAGTGTAGAAGATACTTATAGATATATGATTAGTGGATACTTTGGGGTTATGGAAATGGACTCATATAAATTAAAAGAATATGTTCTTAATGATATAAAGAAATATATTAAAGATTATATGGAGGAAAATCCTAGTAAAACTTTTAATTTAGATGAAGAAGTGGATAACATTAAGAATAATGTATCTGTTAAGACTAAATTACAAGATGCTTTACTTGTTTTAAATAAAATGGATAATGCTCCAATTGATTTAATTTTAGATATCAAAAAGAGATTAAAGACTATTAAATAAAATTATACTTTATGTATAGTTTTTCTTTTTTAATCCATATTAATATTGGGAGGAAAAAAATATGGAAAACAATTATAATACAGTACCAAATATTATTAGTTGTAAAGATTTAGACTATCTAAGCGATATGTTTAATTGGAACTATGGTGCTTATAAGAGTACTAGTAATGCTATTAATAGTGTTACTGATAGTGAGATTAAAGATATGCTTACTAGGGCTAGTGATGTATTTCAAGGTAATATTAGCAAAATCTTAAATATCTTAAATGAAGGAGGTAACAATGAATAATAATCAAATATGTAATATTAAAGTAGAGACTCCAAAAGGAATGGCTCTAAATGATAAAGATTATATATCATCATTACTTAGTACTTTAAAACAATTAGTTAAAAACTATGCTATTAGCTTAACAGAAGCATCTAATGAAACATTATATAATGAATATAAAGAGATGTTTGATACTTATTCATCTTTACAAAGAGAAGTTTATGAACTTATGTTTCGTAAGGGCTGGTATGTATTAGAACAGGCAGATACTAATAAAATATCTAATAAATATCAAACACTTAATCAAGAATTTATAGATTTAAGCAATTAAAAGACAGGAATTTATTCTGTCTTTTAATATAGTCTTTTTACGTAACTTTTTCTAAGGGCAATAGCTCCTTTTTTATTTTGTTGTTCTAATGTTATATTTTTAATAAAGTTAAAATTTACGAGTAATTCTTTGTGATTAATATTATTAGGCACTAATTTAACAGTATCACCCACTTTTAAGACTACTTGGTCATTGTCATCCTTTAAATATCTTTTTGATTTTATAAATCTTATATTTTCTAAATCTTGATAATCTATGTAACCAGGTATTTTGGTTATAGTCTTAACATAAGCTCTTTCCTTATCTATATCAGTTATAGTACCATAATAACTTTTGTTCTTATGTCTATCAACATATTTTAACATTTTAATTAATTCAACTTCACGTTCTAAAGCATCAGCTTCTTGTTCTTTAAAAGAACAATGTTCACATATAGTTTCTAAAGTAGAATCATCTTCTATTTCATAAAGTTTTCCTTGTTGATAAGAATCTATAATTTGTTGAGCTTTTAAGTCAGGATATCTTCTAATAGGTGAAGTTGAGTGAGTATAATAATCTAATCCCAAGCCAAAATGTCCTGTAGGATTGATTGAATAATGAGCTCTAGGCAATGATAATAAAATAATATTAGAGATAATTCCATAGTCATCTGTATTTTCATACATACTTAATATTGTTTGAATATATTTACTAGTAGTCATGCTTCCTATTTTAGGTAATTGATAGCCAAGATTATGAATTTTTTCTAAGGCACTTACTAACTTATCCATATCAGGAGAATCATGAACTCTATTTATAGATGTTCCTACAATATAGTTTAAATAAGATGACTCACAATAATTATACATAATCATAGCATTTTCAATCATTTTTCCAGCAGTACCATTATTTTTTTCTTCTATACTTATAATATTTCCATTTCTATCTTCTATAAAACTATTCTCATTTCCCATAAAAGATAACATACCTTCATTTATTCTTTTTCTAGTTAAAATATCTGATAATTCTTTTAACATCTTTAAATCTTCAACATAAGGTAAATATTCTTCGTCAACAACTCCTTCATCTAGTATCTTATTAACTTTTGAGTAAGTCATTTTTATTTTTGATTCTATTATAGAATTTACTAATTTATAATTTAATAATTCTCCTGTTTTAGATATCTCCATAATACAAGTTTTAGTTATTCTTTTACTATTAGGATTTAAAGAACAAATTCCATTAGAGAGCTCTTTAGGTAAAGCTGGTATTACCTTATTTACAGGATACACTGATAATCCTCTTTTATAAGCTTCTTTATCTAAAACACTCCCTCTTTTTACATAATGAGCTACATCTGCAATATGCACTGCTAAAATATAATTACCATTTTCATCTTTCATAATACTTATGGCATCATCTATATCTTTAGTATCATCACAATCTATAGTAAAAGTAGTAAATCTTTCAGTAAAGTTATATCTGTCTTTGTAATCAGAGATATTAACTTCTTTTGGCATTTTACTCGCTTCAATTAAAGCTTCATCACTAAACTCTAAATCAAACCCATGTTTAGAAGCTATAGAAACCAAATCAATATCATTATCTTTAATATTACCTATTGTACTGATATAATCTCCTTCATAATACTCATCTGTCTTTTCTAAACTTATTTTTGCTTTTATTCTATCTCCAACATTAAGATGTTTCATATCAGTAGAACTTATTCTTACATTTATCTTTCCTTTACCTGGTAATAATATCGGTTCAAGTTGTTTAACACCATCAAGCATAACAACTTCTAATATTAATTCTTCTTTAGTTCTATCAATAATCTTTTCTATATGTTTTCCTTTTTTAGATACAGCAATAATATCACCATCAATAGCATTGTTTAATTCATCGCTTTCTTTATAATATCTCTTACCATCTAATTCAAAATATAATCTATTATTTCCATCATTCTTTAAAGAGGTCAAAACAAGATTATTTGGCCATTTTTCAATAATTTTATCATAAGAAAAAATTTTACCCTCTACTTCAAGAGTGTGTAGTAATTCTTTTAATTCTCTTATACTTCTAGCATTTTTAGCAATAGCAAGATGTTTAATTTTCTTATAAGTAAATTTTCTTTGTTCTAACTCTTTTAAAATATAATCTTTAAAAATATTAATATCTCGCTCAATTACTCTTATTACTTTAGGAGCCTCTTCTCTTGTGGTTACAACAATATCATTTTTAAGTAATAGCTTATCTTTATTATAATTTGTTTTTACTTTAGCTTTTTGTAAAACCAGTTCTTTAGAATCTATATAATCAATTATATCAACTCTATATAAATCATTTGGAAATAAAGTATAAGTCCCTTTACTTACATTAAAAATATTTTCAGTTAACTCTAAATTATGCAAAGCTTCCAAAAAGTTACCTCGCTCCTGATAGGAGGGAGTTTTAATTTGTTTTTGCAATTCATGAATTGTTAAATATTCATTTCCCTTCAAAGCTGTTATTATTTCTTTTTCGTACATATTAATTGTCTTCATATACTTTTTCCTCCATAAAAAAGACAATACATGATAGTATTGTTGATAGTGGGAGTGTTTTTAAGTATATCTTTCATCATAAAAATCCCTCCCTCCCTTTCTTTAATTTTAGCATTAATTTGAAAAAAATAAAACAAAAAAATAAATTGTGTTATATAATAGTTATGAGGAGGATTTTATGCTTGAGTTAAAAAATATAAATAAAAGTTATAAGACAGGGGATTTTGTTCAACAGGCTTTAAATGATGTTAGTTTAAAGTTTAGAAAGTGTGAATTTGTCGCCATTTTAGGAAGTAGTGGCAGTGGTAAGACTACTCTTTTAAATGTTCTTGGAGGACTTGATAGATATGATAGTGGTGATTTAATTATAAACAATAAGAGTACGAAGAAGTTTAAAAGTGTAGAGTGGGACTACTATCGTAACAATTGTGTTGGCTTTATCTTTCAGTCATATAATCTAATTAGTCACATTAGTATTTTAGAAAATGTAGAAATGGCTTTAATACTTAGTGGCTATAAGAAGAAAAACAGAAGAAAAAAAGCCCTTGAAGCTTTAGACAAAGTTGGTCTTAAAGATCATGCTCATAAAAAACCTAACCAGTTATCTGGAGGACAAATGCAAAGAGTTGCTATTGCAAGGGCTCTTGTTAATGACCCAGAAATTATCTTAGCAGATGAACCAACGGGAGCTTTAGATTCAGTTACTAGTGTTCAGATAATGGACCTAATTAAAGAAATTGCTAAAGATAAATTGGTTATTATGGTTACTCATAATAAGGAACTGGCTTACTCTTATGCAAATAGAATAGTAGAACTTAAAGACGGTAATATTTTAAGTGATAGTAATCCTTTAGATAATAAAGAAGACTCTAAAGAAAAGATAATTATTAAAAAGACTGTTCTTGGTTATAGTTCTGCTTTAAAACTTTCTTTTAATAATATTAAAACTAAAAAAGGTAGAACTTTTCTAACATCATTTGCAGCATCCATTGGTATTATTGGAATTGCTTTGATACTTTCTTTATCTAATGGTTTTCAAAAGAAGATAGACGAATATGAAGCAGATACTTTATCGCAGATGCCTATTACAATAAGTAGTCAAGCTATGGATATTAGTGAAGATTCTATGCAACAAACACTTGAAAATAGTGAAAACCATGAAGAGTATAGTGATGAAGAAGTAATTTATCCAAAAGAAAACAATTTAAGCAGTATGGTACATCTTAATAATATAAATAGTGATTATATTGATTATATTGAAAATTTAGATATGAGTAAAGTATCGGCAATAAGTTATGAGTATGGAACAGTTTTAAATGTTGTTACAGAAGATAGTGATGGTAATTATATTCTTGTACCAACTTCTACTACCTATAGTATGTCAACTACTTCATTAACAGGGGTAACAGGCTGGAGCCTTTATGCCGATAGTGTAGATGGTAGTAGTATGTTAGAAGATAATTATGATATTTTAACAGGTTCTATCGATAATGATACTCCTAGTATTGTAATAGCTGTTAATTCACGTAATGAACTTGATAGTAATACTTTAGAACAACTTGGTTTTGATGCAAGTGATGAAATAACCTTTGAAGAAATATTAAATAAGGAGTTTAAAGTTATACCTAATGATGATTATTATGAACAGATTAATAATTATTTCGTTGCTAGTAACGATTATGAAGAAATGTATAATAGTAGTGATGCTATTACAATTAAAGTTTCTGCTATCATAAGGGGTAAAGAAGATAAAAGTTCTCTAACTCAATCAGGTATTTATTATAATCAAGCTTTAGTTACAAAGATTATAGAAGCTAATAAAGATAGTGAGATTGTCAAAGAACAAGAAGAAGTAGATTACAACGTCTTAACAGGACAATCTTTTGATGAGACTACTTCTACTGTTACTAAAGATAGTATCTTAGGGGTATTAGGAGCTGAAGTTAGTCCTTCTATTATTTATATATATCCTAAAGACTTTGATAGTAAAGACTACATTACTGATTATCTAGATGCTTATAATGAAGACAAAGATGAGAGTGAACAAATATTATATACTGATTATGCTTCTTTAATTAGTACCTTATCGGGTAGTATTATGGATGCAATTACTTATGTTCTAATAGCTTTCTCTTCTATATCTTTAGTAGTATCATGTATTATGATTGCTATTATTACATATATATCAGTATTAGAAAGAACTAAAGAAATTGGAATACTAAGAGCTTTAGGAGCTAGGGGCAAAGATATCACTAGAGTATTTAATGCCGAAACCTTTATAATAGGTGTTTGCAGTGGTATTTTAGGTCTTGTTATAGCTTACCTTTTAACACTACCAATAAACTCTTTAATAGAAAGCTTAACTGAACTTGAGAATGTCGCTAATCTTAATCCTATTCATGCTACTATTCTTCTAATTATTAGTGTAACTCTAACAGTTTTAAGTGGCTTTATACCATCTAAAATGGCTAGTAAAAAAGACCCTGTTATTGCTCTTAGAACAGAATAGACTAAATTTCAAAACTTTGCTATAATAAACTAGTAAAGTTTTTTTGCCGGCTTAGCTCAGTGGTAGAGCAACTCATTCGTAATGAGTAGGTCAACGGTTCAAATCCGTTAGCCGGCTCCATATAATTTATAGATACTATTTTGTTTTAAAAATTTTAGCTCTTTAGTTGAAAAAGATAATTCATCATGATATGATAGATATGAATAAAAGGATGAGGTAGAAAGGTGGTTACTATGCTTTATGGATAATGTAATTAAATTTTTTAGGGATACATTAGATGGCCCTTTTTATATCGCATGGGTCGTAGTTTTAGTTATTTTTATTTTTGCCTGCATTGGCTATTTAGCTGAAAAAGGAATAAAAAACAAAAAGGAAAGAGCAAAATATGCTACTGTTGACCATACATTTGACTCAGATAACGAGACAGTAGTAGATGATATAACTATTGATAATAGTGTAGATACACCATCTAAAGTTGCAATAACTGATACTACTACCTATAAAACTCCAAGTGCTGCTGTTAGTGAAGTGGCTACTAATAACGATACTCAAATTGAACAACCAACTAATACTACTGTTGAAGAAGTAACTAATGCTAATGCTAATGTTAATGCTAATAATATAACACCAAAAGAAGTAGTACAACCGGTTAATAATACGACAACAAATCCTGTTGTTGAAGAAGTACAAACTCCATCAGTTACAACAACTGTTGTTAGTCCCCCACCAACTAATAACGTACCTACAGTTAATAGTAATGTTGTAATTCCTACTATTAACCAAGATGAAAATAATAAAGAGATAAACAGTTAGGAGAGATTTTATGGTTATTACTGTTACAAGTGTTTTGACAATTATAAAGAAAATTGTCGATGTATCAATCGTTTGGCTAATGTTTTATATAATTTTAAAAAATATTAGAAATAGTGTTAAACTTACTCTTTTATTTAAAGGAGTAGTAATTATAATCATTCTTAAAATAGTTAGTGATGTATGTGGATTCACGACTGTTGGTTTAATATTAGAATATGTCATTATGTATGGACCACTAGCATTAATTGTTATTTTCCAACCAGAAATTAGAAATATTTTAGAACAACTAGGACGAAATCAATTACTAGGACGTCATAAAGTTCTTACCGTCGATGAAAGAGAACAGTTGGTATATCAATTAACTCAAGCGATGGACTATTTAAGAAAAAATAAAATAGGTGCTATAATCGTTCTAGAAAGAGATATTAGTTTAGGTAACTACATTGATAAAGCTAAAAAACTATATGCTGATTTATCTAGTGATTTACTAATTGCTATTTTCTATGAAGGTAATCCCTTACATGATGGTGGTGTAATTATTCAAGGTAATAAAATAACATGTGCTGGAGCAGTTTTCCCAACTAGTAGTAGTGCTAAAATAAATAAAAGACTTGGAACTAGACATCGTGCTGCCTTAGGTATTGTAGAAGAAACAGATGCTATTGCCTTAGTTGTTTCAGAAGAAACAGGGCGGCTATCAGTTGCCATCAAAG
Organism: uncultured Muribaculaceae bacterium; assembly: GCA_964546695.1. Lineage (GTDB taxonomy): Bacteria > Bacillota_I > Bacilli_A > RF39 > UBA660 > Onthousia. The sequence continues at coordinate 10,258 of CAZJKS010000024.1, forward strand.
GAGAACTTTTCTACAATTTATCCCTTGATGATGTTAGAATGATGTTAATAAATGAACTTAAACCAAAAAGCAGTAGTGAATACAATGAAGAAGAAATAGAAGAGGAAGAGATATATGAAGAAGATAATTAGAGGTATTGGAAAATTTTTTCGTCATATAGGTGCATTCTTTGATAAGTGGTTAATTACCCCTATTACAAAGTTAATTCTTAAAATAAGAGACTTTTATAAGAATAATAGTAAAAGCTTAGAAAAGCTTTTAGGGAAGAAACAAACTTTAATAGTTGTTAGTTTAATCCTAGCTTTTGCCGTCTTCTATATTGTTGATAGAGAAGGTAATAGTCTAATTGATCAGTATGCTGAAATCTTATATGACCAACCAGTAACTGCTACATATAATGAAGAAGCTTATGTAGTTGAAGGACTACCAGAGACAGTAGATATTACTCTAGTAGGACAAAAAAGACATATCTTCTTAGCTAAGCAATCTCCTAGTGGTGAAGTTACTGTTGACTTAACAGGGTTAGAACCAGGGCAACACAAAGTAACCCTTAAATATACCCAACAGTTAAGTTCAATTGATTATAGACTTGACCCTTCAACAGTAACAGTTACAATATATGATAAAGTTAGTACAACAAAGAGCCTTACTTATGATATCCTTCATCAAGATAATTTAGATTCTAAACTAAATATAGAAAGTGTAGAACTTGAAAGAAGTGAAGTAATAGTTAAAGGCGCTGAATATAAACTAGATGAAGTTGCAACAGTTAGAGCCTTAGTAGATGTAGATAACTTACCTACTCAAGAAGCAGGAGAAATAACTCTAGAAGATGTACCACTTGTTGCCTATGATGCAGATGGTGAAATTGTTGATGTTGAAATTGTTCCATCAACAGTAACTGCCAAAGTAACTATAACATCCCCATCTAAAGAAATACCTATTGAAATAGTACCAACTGGTGATCTTGCTTTTGGTAAAGCAATTAAATCACTAAGTAGTAGTATAGATACAGTTACGGTTTATGGTAGTGAAGAAGCCCTAGATAACTTAGACTCATTAGAAGTAGAAGTAGATGTTACCGGTTTAGAAGATGATAAAGAATATACAGTTACTTTAAAAAGACCTACCGGTATTACAGAAATAAGTGAAAAGACAATTACCGTTAAGGTTGTTCTTGATGATTCCACTACAAAAGAGATTGAAAGTGTATCCATTGCCACTGAAAATTTAGACTCACAATATAGTGTTCAAGCCCTATCGGAAGCTGATAGTAAAGTAACAGTCGTCGTTACTGGTAGTAAATCTATTATTGATAGCATTGATTCATCATCTATATATGCTTATGTAGATTTAGATGGACTAGGTGTTGGAGAACATGAAGTAGAAGTAAAAGTACGGGGAGATGATGTTAAACTGACGTATACCCCTAAGACAAAGAAAGTTACAGTAGTAATAACTGCTAATGAATAAAGAGACTCAAAAATAAACTGAGTCTCTTTTTAACGGTCTAAATGATCAAAGAGAATACTTATATCAACTAGACCTGCTATTCCTATTATAATATATATTATTCTTGCCAATAATTGATCACTACCCCCAAATAGAGTGGCAACTAAGTCAAGTTCAAATAAGCCCACAAAAGCCCAGTTTAAAGCTCCTACTATAATAAGAACAAGACATATTTTTTTTAATGTTTCCATGATTCCTCCTCACTAATTTATTACGTTTATATCATGGCTTAAATTACTTAGTTTTATACATGCATATTAATAAATTTTTTTAATATAATTAACTAAAGAAAGCAAGAGGTGATAAATTTGAAGAAGATAAGTATATTCTTCTTACTTATATGTTGTTTTTTAATTACAGGATGTAATAATAGCGAAAGTGATATCTTAAATGATTTAGATAAAAAAATTAATGATTCTAAAGGATATTTAATGACTGCAAAATTAGAAGTTCTAAATAATGATGATATATATAATTATGAAGTAGAAACTGCTTATAAAGAAGATGAATATTATAAGATAACACTTACCAACACTTCTAATGATCATGAACAAATAATACTTAAAAATGATGATGGTGTATATGTTATGACACACGAAAGTACGCAACAAAAAAATTTAATAGTTTAAGGTTATATCCACGAAAGATATGAGTAATCATATTTTTTTATTTTGTGTGAAAGGAGAGGATAATTATTAATTATGCAATATTTAGAAGTGAGCCAGTTTATACTTTGAACGATTTAGCACAGATTGGATCACATAATAAAAGAGAAAAGAAAGCATATAATTCTAATCCTGATATAAGGGTTGAAGATAGTTATAAAAATTTAGAATTAGTACCATTAGATTACAAATATGTTAAAAGATTTAAAGAGATAACAAAAGAGTATGAAAAACAACATAATGAAAAACAAAAAACTGAAAGAAAAGAAAGACAAAGAAGTTATACCCAAATGCTTAATCAATCAAGAAATTGTGTGGCAGATGAATTATTATTTACTGCTTCACCTAAATTTTTTGAAAATATGAGTAGTGAAGATTTAATGAAATGGGCAAATACTTGTATGGAATTTGTTTATAATGATTTAGGGTATAAAAAAGAACAAATACTTCACGCAACTATTCATTTAGATGAAAAATCACCACATATTCATTGTGTAGTAGTACCACTTGTCAAAAAGCTAGATAAAAGAACTAATACTGAAAGATGGACAATATCTAAAAAGCAATTTATAAAAGATAAAATACATCTATCTCAATTACAAGATAAGTATCACGAACGATTAACTGAAAA
>CAZJKS010000025.1:0-12763 GCA_964546695.1 uncultured Muribaculaceae bacterium
TATAACATTGATAATACTAATTTAAAAGAAAAAATACCTTTCGGTATTAAATTGTTGCATAAACTCCTGGACCTAAAGGTAGTCCTATTAAGTACCAACCTATTACTAATAGTATCCATGTTGTTGCAATTATTCCAAAGTATGGAAGTAAATATCCTATACTTTTATGAATTGTAATTGGTTTGTTCTTGTCTTTGTTATAGAGATTAAGATAACCTATGTAAATAACAAAACAAGATAGTAATGGTGTAATTCCTGCTGTTATTGAAGTACCTACTCTAAATATAAATTGTGCAAATGAAGCTGAAAGATTTGATTGCATGAAAGCAGGAACCACGATAGGAGCAAAAATTTCCCATTTAGTACTTGTAGAAGGAACAAATAAATTGGCAAGTCCAATCATAATAATAACAAAAATAATTAATGGTAAACCTGTAAAACCAACACTTCCTATGAAATTAGCACACCATGATGCTATTACGGTTCCAATATTTGTCTCTTTAAATACTGAAGTAAATTGAGATACTACAAAGATAAGCATTAATATTTCTCCTATAGGTGCAAAGGTTTCTTTACAACCATTAATTAAATCTTTATCATTTTTTATACTTTTAGCACCAATACCATATGCAATACCTACAAGTGTAAATAATAAAGCAATCATATAAGTAAATCCATCTTGAAAATAAGAATTAGTACCAAATAATTGACCTAAGTATGTATCTTCTTCCATATCTAGAAGCATTCCTGAATATGGCAAGTTAGGAATAATAGAATATATAAATGCAATAATAACTATTATTGCTGTTATAATAGCAGCTTTTAAGCCTCTTTTTTCATTTCTATCTTTTTCTATTTTTTGTTGTTCTAGTTCTTTTTCATTTACTTCATCTACTACTACTAATTCTTCTGTCTTTGATAACTCATCTTTTTCCTTATATTTACCAAGCTTAGGAGATATTATTTTTTCTATTATAATTGTTCCTACTATTGATAAAACAATTGAAAAGACAATGATTATAAAAAGATTAGAAGTTAAACTTATATGAGCTGATGCATCTATTAGACGAGCTGCTGTGGTAGTAGTTGGAATTAAACTTACTTCCATACTTCCTACAAAAATAGAAACGCCATAGCCAAAACTAACTCCTGCAAAAGCTGCTATTATACCTAGATGAGGATTTCTATTGTTTAATATAAATAATAGGGCAGATATTGGTATTAAAATAACATATCCAACATCATTTATTAGTGATGATATAGTTGCTATGAAAATGACTATAAAAGTTAATATATTTTTATCTATTTTTATTAATATTCTTTTACATAATATATCTAAAAATCCTGTTGATTTAGCAATACTTATACCAAATAACGTTAATAATAACATACCTAAAGGAGCGAAACTTAAAAAGTTTGTCATTGCATTACTAAAAATGTACTTCATACCATCAAAATTTAATAAATTTTCTACAGTTACTAAAGTACTATCTAACTCATTAGTTGTAGTACTTATGGTGCTGTAAGTTCCTTGCATTTCTAACCCAGATAGTATAGCACTTAATACTAATAGAAGGAAAGTGAGAAAAACATATACTGTAATTGGATGAAGATAGAATTTTTTTAATTTTAATTTTCTTCTGTTACGGTGCATCTTAACTCTCCTTTTCTATTATTTTTTTTACCTTTTTATTTAATTCTATTCGGGGAATAAAAATTAATCTACCACAATTTCTACATTTTAGTTTTATATCTGCTCCTAATTTGATTACTTCCCAGTCGTTACTGCCACAGGGGTGGCCTTTTTTTAAAACTAATCTGTCTCCAATTTTATAATTTTTACTTTCCATTATTTACCTCCAAGTGAGTTTGAGGCATTTTTATCTTACCTTTGGTAAGAGCAGCTTGGATATCTCTTCTTATTTTTCTTTGAATACTAGAATTTTGACCAGTTTTAACTTTAACTGCTATTTTATATGTTACTGTATTTTGATCAAGTAATTCTACTCCCCATAACTCTGTTTTTCCTTTTAAATTTTCATAAGTATTATCAATATTTGCAATGGTTTTGTTAATAATTGATTCTACTTTGTCTAAGTCATTATCTTTATCTACTACAACTTCTACTTCGGCTAAAGATGGGTTTAAACTATAATTTGTAACTTCTGTTATTAAATGATTAGAAATAATTTGTACAGCACCTGTATAGTCTCTTAATCTTGTTGTCTTAAGACCCATTTTAATTACATTACCACGAAAACCATTAATAGAAACATCATCACCTATTTCAAATTGATCTTCCATAACAATAGAAATACCTGCAATAAAATCTTTGGCTAAGTCTTGAAAAGCTAAAGTAAGAACAGCTGCTACTATTCCAACTCCAGCCAAAATGCTATTTACATCAATGCCGTAACTATTAAGAATAACTAATATTGTAAGGAATACTACAATATATTTTAAGCAATTATTTATTAAACTTAGTGTGGTATTAACTCTTTTTTTGTTTTTATTTTTTATATGTTGTGGATTGAGAGCTTTACTAAGAAATAATGTTAATAGGTTATAGAATATATAGGCAAGACCAATATAAATAACAGGGGTAACTATATATGTAAATATTTCTGATTCTACAAATTCTTTCAAGAGAATAACCTCCTTTACTTATCTAAATGCATAATTTCAAGTAATCTTGTTAAATCATTGTCATTAGTAAATTTTATTTCTAATTTATTATTTTTTATTTTAACTTTTGTTCCTAATTTTTCACATAAATCATTTTCTAAATAGGCATATTCATTATCTTTTATTTTATTTTTTTTAGGAGCTATTTCTTTTTTACGATGATATTCTTCTTTTGATAGAGTAAGTTCTTCTAGTTTTCTAACACTTAAATTCTCATTTATTACTTTATCTGCTAAGCTTATAGCTTGTTCTTTATTTTCAAGTTTACTTAGGACTCTAGCATGTCCCATACTAATTTCTCCTTTTATTACCTCATCTTTAATTTCGTTTGGTAAAGTTAGTAAGCCTAGCATATTGGTTATATGACTTCTTGATTTACCTACTTTTTTAGCTAGTTCTTCTTGAGTTAAATTAAGTCTAGTTTTTAATGTATCATAGGCTTCTGCTTCTTCTAAGGCACTTAGATTTTCTCTTTGTAAGTTTTCTAGTAAAGCTATTTCCATCATTTCTTCATCACTAAAATCTTTAACAATGGCAGGTATAGAGGTAAGACCAGCAATTTTAGATGCTTTTACACGTCTTTCTCCTGCTATTATTTCGTATCCCTTTATACTTTTTTTAGCAATTATAGGTTGAAAAACTCCATGTTCTTTAATAGATGATGCTAATTCATTTAAACTTTCTTCATCAAAGTTTTTGCGAGGTTGATAAGGATTACTTCTTAGTTCATCTATATTGATACTTACTATTTGATCTTTAGGAGTATTTTTAATAATTTTTTCTTCAACATCAGCTATGTTTAATTGTTCGCTATTAAATAATTCTTCAAGACCTTTACCTAGAGCTCGCCTTTTATTTTCCATTTCTATCAATCACTTCCTTTGCTAAGTTTAGATAAGCTTCTGAACCTTTACTTTTAGGATCATATATTATTATTGGTTCTCCATGAGAAGGAGCTTCTGTCAATCTAATTAATCTTGGTATTATAGTATTATATACTTTTTCTTTAAAAAATTTTCTTATATCATCGACCACTTCAAATCCTAGATTTGTTCTTGAGTCTAACATTGTTAGAAGAACACCTTCTATATCTAAATCAGGATTTAATTGTTTTTGAGCAAGTCTAATTGTGTTTAATAATTGCATGATTCCTTCTAAAGCAAAAAATTCGCATTGAACAGGTATGATAACAGAATTACTTGCAGTTAGGGCATTTGTTGTAATTAATCCTAATGAAGGGGGACAATCTATAATAATATAATCAAAATTATCGTCTTCAAGTTCTTTTAGATGATATTTAAGTTGAGCTCCTTTAGCAAATCCAGGTTCACTTTGACTTTTTTCTAGTAGTTCAATATCTAAGCCTGCTAAATTTATTGTAGCAGGTACAACATATAATTTTTTATATTTAGTTTTAATCATAGCATCTTTGGTACTACATTTATTTGTTAAAACATCATAAATACTTAGTTCAATGTCCCCTTTGTTTATACCTACTCCTGTAGTTGTATTACCTTGAGGATCTAAATCGATTAATAAGACTTTTTTACCAAGAAATGCTAATGAGGCAGAAAGGTTAATACTTGTTGTTGTCTTTCCTACTCCACCTTTTTGATTAACTAAAGAAATTACCTTTGCCATTTTATCACTCTCTTCTTCTACTTGTCTTCTATATTGTATCAAAAATATAGTATTATGAAAAGAAAATTATCTAAAAAAGTAGATTAACTCTACTTTTATTTTAGCTATTCTCTTTAGAAATTTTTATAGTTATTTGATAATTATTAATAAGATCCATTTCTTCACTATCTATCTTAAACCCAGAGCTTTCTATTTTCTTTATAGTTTCTCTTATAAGATTTATAGATTCATTTAGTGAATATTTTTGTTTTGGTTGCTCTTCTTCTTTCTCTTTTATATTATCACTAAATATGGGATTTTGAGCAAATGGATTATTAAATGTATTTACATTTGGAATTGTTTGTTCTTCTTTAGAAATTTTGTTTTCATTATTTGTTACTCCAGCTAATAAATTATCCATAGATGTACTTGTTGTATCTGTTAAATTTTTAGTTTCTCCTCCTAAATTAAATGGATTATCATTGATAAATGGGGCATTAGTTGGTGCAGGGGCATCAAACATTGCAGTATTTGTAACTGGCTTTGGTTCTTCTTTTTGTTCTTCTTCTGGAGCGAAAAACTTAAATTCTGATGCTTGTGGTTCTTTATTTTCTTCTTTAGGAGTAACTTTTAAAAATTCATTAATATCGGTTACAGATTTTTGAGGTTCTTGATTAATATCATGAGCATTCCCTTTAAGCTCATTTATATCTATAGATTTATTTGCTGTTGTTTCTAAATTTTCATTTATATTTGGTACATCATAATCTATAAATTTTGGTGGAGTTGAATAATCTATACCAACACTTCTATTAAAATTATCTTGTTGGCTAGTCATAGGTGGTGATTGAACATTATTGGATGGAACTGATGATTGAATATTAGTATTTACAGCATTTACAGGAGCTGGATTCAATAGATTTTCTATATCATTCTTAGAAAAATCTTCTTTAGGTTTAGGGTTTATTTTTTCTTCTAGTTCTCTTACTGTCATTTTTTTCTCTATAACTTCCTTTAATAATTGTTTTTGGGTATCAGGGTCTTTAGCATTTAGAAGAGTTCGAGCATGACGTTCTGAGATTTGATCTTTTAATAAAGAGTCTTGTACTTCGTCAGTTAATGATAATAGACGTAATTTATTGGCAACGGCACTTTGACTTTTTCCCATAGTTTTAGCAAGCTCTTCTTGAGTCATTTGGTCTAATTCAAGAATTTTTTGGTAAGTTTTTGCTTCTTCTATTGGATTTAGATTTTTACGTTGTAAATTTTCAAGAAGTGCCACTTTACTACTTTCTTTGTCATCTAAATTACGAATTATAGCAGGAATAGTAGTAAGTCCTGCCATTGCTGATGCTTTATAGCGACGTTCTCCTGCTATTATTTCATATTTATTACCTATATTTCTAACAATAATTGGTTGAATAACTCCATGTTCTTTAATAGATACTGCTAATTCCTTTAAAGCTTTTTCATCAAAAACTTGTCTTGGTTGAAACCTATTTGGAATTATATCATCTAAATGTAAATATACTACTTGATTTTCTTGCGTGTTCATAATCATACCCTCTTTATTTTATTCTTTTTATTTTTTTACTAATTTCATTATATCATCAATTTTACTAGTTTTCTAGGCTTTATTTTTAATTTCTAAAATTGTTCTTATATCTTCTTTGTTTGGTAAGGTAAAAATTTCTTTATTATTAACATACCACTTGTTTTTTTTCATTATATCTTTAGATAAATCTAACTCTTCTATAACATTTCCTTTCATAGCAAGAAAACTACCATTTTTATTAACTAAGGGCATTGTCCATAAGAGTAATTTTGGCAAATTAGCAACGGCTCTTGCAGTTACAACATCAAATTTCTTGCCTTCTTTTATTAAATCTTCAGCACGATTATGGTATGCTTTTATACCTGTTAAATGTAATTTATCTATTAATTTATTAAGATAATTTACTCTTTTTAAAAGTGAATCTACTAAAGTTATTTCTAAATTAGGATAAAAGATTTTTAAGACAATACCTGGAAAACCTGCTCCTGTTCCAATATCACATAGTGTCTTTGCTTTAGATAAATCATATACTTTGGCTAAAGTTAGACTGTCATAGAAATGTTTTAAATAGACATCACTTTTTTCTGTTATTCTTGTTAAGTTCATAGTTTTATTTGTTTCTATTAAAGTATTATAAATAATATCTAACTTTTCTAATTCATTTTCTGTTACTTTTAATCCTAGTTTTTCTAATTCTTTTATAAACTCTTCCTTAGTCATTTAGATTCCTCTTTTCTTTAAATAAACAGACAAAATAGCGATATCAGAAGGATTAACACCACTAATACGACTTGCTTGTCCCAAAGTTATTGGTCTAATTCTCTCTAACTTTTCTTTAGCTTCACTGGCAATATTAGAAATATCTTGATAGTTGATATCTTCAGGAATTACTTTGTCTTCTAACTCTAACATTTTATTAGCTTCTTCCATAGACTTTTTAATATAACCTTCATACTTAATATTTATTTCTACTTCTTTTAAAACTTCTTTAGCGTAATTTAATTCTTTAAAGTTAGTTAAGTCTTCTATAGAAAGTTCTGGTCTTTTTAGAAGATCATATAAAGTAATACCATCCTTTAAAGGAGAGGTATTTAGTTTTAGTAAATTATCATTTGTTTCTTTTTTAGGAGTAATTTTAGTTTCTTTTAAAATATTAGTTAACTCTTCGATGTTTTGTTTTTTCTTTAGAAAATTATTATAAATATCATTATTTATTAAACCTATTTCATGACCATATTCTCTAAGTCTTAAGTCTGCATTATCATCTCTTAATAGAAGACGATATTCTGCACGTGATGTAAGTAGTCTATATGGATCTTTTACTCCTTTTGTAACTAGATCATCTATTAAAACACCTATGTAAGATTCATTACGTTTTAAGACTAATGGTTTTTTATTTTCTAGTTTTAAGGAAGCATTAATTCCAGCGACTAGACCTTGTCCTGCTGCTTCTTCATAACCACTTGTTCCATTTATTTGACCAGCAGTGTAAAGATTTTCAATTATTTTTGTTTCAAGTGTTGGCTTTATTTGTCTTGAGTCAATAGCATCATATTCTATGGCATAAGCATATTTTAATATTTTGGCATTTTCTAAGCCAGATAGGCTATGGACCATTTGTTCTTGGACATAGTGAGGCATACTTGTAGAAAAACCTTGAAGGTATAAATCATCGTAATAAATACTTTCAGGTTCTAAAAATAATTGATGACGAGGTTTATCACTAAATCTTACTACTTTGTCTTCAATTGATGGACAGTATCTTGGTCCTACTCCTTCGACATAGCCACCATACATACTAGATTCGTTTAGATGATTTTTTATTATTTGATGAGTTTTTTCATTTGTATAAATTAAATAACAAGGTAGTTGGTATTTGTAAGCAAGAGCGTTAGTGTTATCATATGAGAATGTTATATCTTCACTACTACCAAGTTCTTCTTGCATTTTAGAAAAGTCAACGCTTGCTTTTTCAATACGAGGAGGAGTTCCTGTTTTTAGTCTTAAAATATTAAAGCCTAACTTTTTTAAGAAAGGACTTAAATAATTACTAGCTTTTTCACCATGAGGTCCACCTTTAGTTTTCTTATCACCTACTAATATTGTTCCTTTTAAATAAGTTCCTGTTGTTAAGATAACTGCTTTAGATGATATTTCTTCACCATCTTCTAAAATGACTCCACCTACTCTATTATCTTTAATAATAAGTTCTTTTACTAGTCCTTCTTTAATATCTAAGTTAGCTTGATTTTGTAGAGTCTTTAACATTTCTTTTTTATAGATAACTTTATCAGCTTGGGCACGCAAGGCACGAACGGCAGGACCTTTTTTAGTATTTAACATTTTCATTTGTAAAGAACTTTTATCAGTATTTTTAGCCATTTCGCCACCTAAGGCATCTATTTCTCTTACAACTATTCCTTTAGCAGGTCCTCCAATTGAGGGATTACATGGCATATCGGCAATATTATCAATGTTTCCTGTTACTAGAAGAGTCTTATGAGATAGTCTTGCACATGATAAAGAAGCTTCTATACCAGCGTGGCCTCCTCCTACAACAATTACTTCATAATTCATTTTATCACTCTTTTCTTATTTACCTACACAGAAGTTTGCAAATAGCTCATCTAATAGTTCATCACTATAACTTTCTCCTGTAATAGAACCTAGTATATCAAATACTTCTTTTAAATCTATTTCTATTATATCAACAGGCTCATCATTTTCTAAACTAACTTTAGCATCGCCTAGACTCTTAAGAGCTTGTTTGGCAAGGCTTAATTGTCTTTCATTAGCAAGATAAGTGTAATCATCTTCTTCTATTTCTGATAATTTAAACATACTCTTTATCTCTTTTTTTAATGGTTCTATCCCATCTATGGTATTAGTATTAGTGCTTACAATATGTTTAAAATTCAACTTATCTTTATTTATTTTACTTTGTAAATCATTTTTATTTAAAACGATAATAGGATTCTTATCTTTTACTTTATCTAAGATAAATTTGTCATTTTCTGTTAATTCTTCACTTGAATTTAAAACAACTATAATAAGGTTAGCATTATCAATTAAAGATAAACTCTTTTCTACCCCTATTCTTTCTACTTTATTATCGGTATCTCTTATTCCTGCAGTATCAATTAGAGATAGTTCTATTCCATCAAAGATAATACTTCCTTCAACTATATCTCTTGTTGTCCCTTCAATATCAGTAACAATTGCTTTATCTTCTTTTAGGAATCTATTTAAAATACTACTCTTTCCTACGTTAGGTCTACCTATAATAATAGTTCTTATACCATTTTTGATAATTTGTCTTTCTTCTGATTTGGTTACTAAGTTCTTTAAATCTTTTTCAAGATCAGTTATTAATTCTTTTAACTCTTTCTTAGTAATTTCTTCTATATCATAATATTCAGGATAATCAATATTAACTGCGATATTGGCTAAGGTGTGCTTTAATCTATCTCTAAAACTATTAATATATTTTTTTAGATTACCTTCTAGAGATGATAAAGCAAGTCTTCTGCTATTATCAGTTTTACTTTCTATTAAATCCATTACTGCTTCTGCTTCTGTTAAATCTATTCTTCCATTAAGAAAAGCTCTTTTAGTAAATTCTCCTTTTTCTGCTCTTCTTGCTCCTTTTTCTATTAATAAATCAAGAATTCTAAGAGTTGTAGATATTCCACCATGACAATTTATTTCTACAATATCTTCTCTTGTAAAAGTCTTTGGACTTTTCATTACTGTTACTAAGACTTCATCTATATCTTCTTTACCATCATGAATAATTCCATAATTTATAGTATGAGACTCTACTTTTGTTAAATCTTTTCCTCTAAAGACTTTATTTACTAGAGTTATTGCATCTTCTCCACTCACTCTTACAATAGAAATGGCTCCTACTCCTAATTTAGTTGATATAGCAGCTATTGTATCAGACATTTTTCTTTGCTCCTATACTTTTTATATTATCATTTTTATGAGGAATATTTAATGCTTCACGTACTTCTCTACCAAAGAAAGCTTCTTCTTCTCTTTGTGTTAAATCTTCTTCTTCTAAGAAATCTTTTTCAGTTAGTTTTGGCATTGTACCTGCATTTTTTATATCATAGTTATTAGGATTTTTAAGGACTGGATAGGACAAAACTTCATCCTTAATTTCATCATCATAGACCCTTTCACTATCTCTTAATGTTTTTCTCACATTATCTATATACTCATTTAATTCATCTACAGTTGGTTTTTCTGTTAAGCCATTATCAACTTTTAATTCGACAAGATGTTTTAGAGCTTTTTTTGGAGAATATTCAGTCTTATCTTCACTTTCTTTAGCATATATTTTACCATCTATGGAAGTTAAATTATTTAATTTCCTTAAATTTTCTTTATATTCTTGTAAAGTTTTAATACTTTCTATATATTGTTGTACTTCGATAAAAGTATTTACTAAGTCTTTTTTCTTATTAGAATCTGTTTCTGTTATATATGTTTGGACAGATTCATATATTTTTAAACTTTCTATAATTATTTCTATACTTTCTATTTCTGTTGTTAATTGTAATTTTAAAAAATCTAAATCATTTATTGATTCTGCAACTATTTCTTGCATTTTAACACCTTCCTTTCTCTTTTCAGTCCTATTATTATATAGATATTTTTTGATACTGTAAAGGCTAAATGAATAAAGTTTTTGAAATTAGTCACATCTTTACAAAAAAACCTAATCGCGTGGTTTTATAACGACACAACGATTAGGTTCTTCTCCTACACTTTCTGTATAGACATATTTATTATCATTTAAAATATTATGTACTAATCTTCTTTGATAAGAATTCATTGAATCCATTTTTACTTCTACTTTTGTATCTTTTACTTCTCTTGCTAATTTTTTGGCAAGTCTTTCTATTCTCTTATCTTTTTTTTCTTTGTAATCACTGACATCTATTAAGAAACGATAATTACAGTTTATTTGTTTAGTAAGAATAGCATTTACTATAGTAGTAAGAGCTTTTAAGTTTTTTCCATCTTTTCCTATAAGTAGTGCATCATTAGTAGAATATAAACGATAAGTGGGAATATTATTGTTAATAATTATTTCTATTTCAACATCAATGCCTACATCTTTTAATAAATTCTTTATTATTTTCTTTATATACTCTTTAATTTCTCTTTTCTCTATTACTTCTATTTCTATTTTTTTAGAAAGAAGGGTTTTCTTTTCTTCTTTAGTACTAATGATTAAATTTTCTTCTAACTCTTGTAAAGTTATTTTTGCTTTAGATAATGCTTCTTCATATGTTTTTCCTGTGAATTCATGTTTATTTAGCATGTTTCTCTACCCCCTTTTTTACAATAAAATTCTGAACTATAGCAAATATATTTCCTACTGACCAATATATTCCTAAAGCTGTTGGCATAAAGAAGGCTGCTACTATTATTATTACACTCATCATTATCGGCATCATTTTCATTGATGGATCACTGTTTTGGGTATTTGTAGTTTTAAACATAATTATAGTTGATAAACCTATTATTATTATAAGTATTATATATATATAGAAGGTGTCGCTTCCAAATCCTACTATAGGAGTTGTTCCTAATTGAATTCCTAAAAAGTTTTCTTCAAATATTGCTGGTACTCTATTTATTGCTTCTAAGAAAGCTAGTAATAAAGGCAATTGAATAAATGAAATTAAACAACTTGTTAATGGATTAAAATTATATTTTTTATAGACCATCATCATTTCTTGATTTTGTTTTAACATTGATTCTTGGTCTGTTTTACCTTCATATTTTTTTTGTATTCTGGCAAGTTCTGGAGAAGCTTTTTTCATCATTTCACTTTGAATAGCCATTTTTCTAGTAAAAGGTAATAATATTAATCTAATTATAATAGTAATAATGATTATACTTAAAGCAAAACTACCAATATACATACCAAGTTTTAGTATTAAAAATGCTAGTGGTTTAACAAAAATACCAGTCCATAATCCATCATAACTTGTAGAACTTGGAGTAAATTCTGAACAGGTTGGTAGTTCGTCTAAATCTACACCATTTTCTTCATATAATTTTCTAGTTTGTTCATTTTCTGGTTGACAAAGAATATTTTCTGTTAATGATTGACCTGTTTCAGGATTTGTTACGGCTTCATTATCTTCATCTACTAAAGTAGTAGTACATCCTGTTACTAAGAAAAGTAACATTATTATAATAAAAATTTTTGACTTTATACACTTTATACTTTTTTTCTTCATATGAGACTCCTTATTTAATTTTATCTAATAAATATTGTAAGCTGCTAGATAATTCTTGGTAAGTTAGATTTAGGCAGCTGTTTCTTATAATTATAATACAATTATAGTTTTTTTCATAGTTTTTATTATAATTTCTAATGATAGCTTTAACTTTTCTTTTTAGATTATTTCTGATATGGGCTTTTCCTACTTTTTTTGGAACTGTTATTCCATATTTTGTCGGAGAATCTTTTTTTTCTTTATAAAAAATAACAAAATTATGATTCTTAATTTTTTTCCCACTTTCTATTACTTCATCAAAGGTTCTACTTTCTTTTACTATATACTTCTTGTTCATGTAATCACGTCCTAAATTTAAAAAACACTGCAAAAACAGTGAATTTTATTTTACTAGTTCTTTACGTCCTTTCTTACGACGAGCATTTAAGATATTACCAGCACTTGCTTTACGAGCAAAAAAACCATGCTTTTTAGCTCTTCTTCTTTGGTTTGGTTGATATGTTCTTTTCATTATAACACCTCCAGACTTGAAATCTACATTATTATAATAGTTTAGATAAAGATTTGTCAAGAAATTTGTAACTTAAATACAGGATAAAAACATGAAATAAATTACAAATAGCGGAGAAAGTCTTATATT
>CAZJKS010000026.1:0-11424 GCA_964546695.1 uncultured Muribaculaceae bacterium
GAAAGATAAAAGCTATGATGAACCTTATAAAAAGCCAGATTATTTATTTATATAATCTAGCTTTTTTTCTTGCATATTTTTAATTTTATTTTATACTAATATTTAGGGGGAATTAAAATGTATGCAATGTTAATGAAAAAAATAATATTATCTAATGAAATGATTTTATTTAATCCTGTAACTGTTATAGAAGGTACTTATAGTCAGGAATATGAATGTTTTTTTGATAAATTTGATAATGAGTTTTTTAGTGCTGACAATCTTTCTTTTGCTATTAGTGAATTAACAGAAGGAGTTTATTTTATTATTACCAAAGAAGAATTACTTAGTAAATATGATACTAATGATATAGAAGAGGCTTTAAATTTTTATCAAGATGATATATTTAGTAGTTTTACTTTTGCAGTTAATACTGGTGAAGAAACAATGGATGTTTATAAACTATCTTTATCTGATTTAAAATGCCTTACTACTGATGTTAACATATCATCTAGTTATTATAATGGTAGTATTACTATTCCTAAAAGAAAGCTATATATGTTAACTCAACTTAATGGTGAGAAAAAATTAAAAGATTTTATAAATTTATCTTTAAAAGAGATGGAAAAAGCAGAAGAGATAAAGAAAAAACAAGAAGAACAAGCTCTAAAAGAAATAACAAATAAAAAGACTTCTATAACAACAGGTAATTTAAAAAATACTAATATTAGAAAAGATATAGATACAGAAGAATTAGAGGCGTTTTTGAAAGAAAGAATAATTGGTCAAGATAATCAAATTGAAAGTCTTGTTACTGTTATTAGTGATAACTATAAGACTAATGATCCTCACCTTATCCAAAGACCATTGATAATGGGACCATCTGGTGTTGGAAAAACAGAAACATTGAAGTTATTAGCAGAATATTTAGATATTCCTTTTACAAAGTATTCTACTCCTACTTTATCAGGTTCTGGTTATGTTGGAAAAGACATAGATGACATTTTAAAAATGGCTTATCAAAACTCTGGTAAAAATATCAAGAAGTGTGAAGAGTCTTTAATATTTTTAGATGAATTTGATAAAATTGCAAATCGTGGTTTAGAAGTTTCTGATGTAGCAGTGCAAAATTTATTGCTTAATTTTCTTGATGGGACTGTTTATGATGCTAATATATCCACTTATGATAAAGTAAAAATAGACACTACTTTTATGAATATAATAGTCGGAGGAGCATTTGTTGATATTTTAAAAGATAAAAACAAAAAATTAGGTTTTAATAATAGTAATATAGAAGATTTTACTGTTACTGATAAAGATATAATAGATTTCGGTTTTATTCCTGAAATAGTTGGAAGACTTAGTCCTAAAATAATGTATAATAATCTAACAAAAGAAGATTTAAAGAATATATTACTTGAAGGTAAATTAAGTCCAATATTTTTAAAACAACAATTTTATAAAGAAGTATATGGTGTTGATTTAAGATATACTGACTCTTATATTAATGAAATATTAGAAATAGCAACTTCTAATAATACTGGTGCTAGAGAATTAAAACAAATAGTATATTCATCACTTATTGATGTTAGCCATACTCTACAAAAGTTTAGTAATAGAAATAAATTTAGTGAAGTAGTAGTTGACAGAAAAACATTATCAGACAATAAAGTTTACGCTTTAAGAAGAAAATAATAGATTAAATTAAGTTATATGTTATATAATATAAATAAATAAACCTCTAGAAAGGAACGTGATAGCTTGACAAATGAAGTTTCTATATATAATGAAACTGGTGAAGAACTGCCTTATTATGATATAATAAAGAAGATAATAACAAAAGCTTTACAACTTGAACAAATAGAAAATGCAAGTTGTAGTATAATAATTGTAGATAATTCTTATATCCATAAATTAAATAAAGAATATAGAGGAATAGATAAAGAAACAGATGTCATCAGTTTTGCTTTAGAAGATGAAAAAAATCTAATTATTCCTAATAATATTAGACTTTTAGGAGATATTTATATTAGTCTAGATAAAGCAAAAGAACAAGCTTTAGAATATAATCATTCTCTAAAAAGAGAATTATGTTTTTTAGCAGTTCATGGACTATATCATTTACTAGGGTATAATCACGAAACAAAAGAAGAAGAAAAAATAATGTTTACTAAGCAAGAGGAGGCTTTAGGAGAATATGGAATCGAAAGATAAAAAAGAATTTGGATTAAAAAGAATAATTTCTAGTATTAAAAATTCATTAAATGGATTAAAAGTAGCATATAAGAGTGAACAAAGTATGTATATTCATTTAATATGTACTGTTATTTTATTAATACTTGGTATTATATTTAAATCATCAATTTTAGAATGGTTATTTATAATTAGTATCATTAGTTTAACTTTAGTAGTAGAACTTCTTAACACAGCAATAGAAAGTACAGTTGATCTTGTTACTAAAAAATTTCACCCACTTGCTAAAATCGCTAAAGATACAGCATCAGCAGCAGAATTCATTTTAACTATCGCTAGTACTATAATTATTTTAATGATTTTTATTCCTAAGATTATTGAGTTGCTTTAATTAATAATTACAATCCAATGAACTATTAAAATTTATTAATAATATTAAAAAATTTTAGCTATAGCAAGTAATATATTAGTTATTGTTTTATTGTTAAAAAAGTAAAACTTTTGAAAAGAGTGATAGTGTGGAAAAAATAGATGCAATAATATTTGATTTAGATGGAACTTTATGGAATACTGTTGATAGTTGTCTTAAAGCAACTAGCTATGTAAAAGAAAAACATAAAGATATTACTAGAGAAGTTACTAAAAGACAAATTGAATCAGCAATGGGAAAAACATCAGATGAGATTGTTAATATATATTATGGATATTTAAAAAAAGAAAAAGGGGAAGAATATGCTAATGAAGCTTTTAATAAAAATGTAGATAACTTATTAAAAGAAGGGGGAACATTATATCCTAATACTAAAGAGACTATTATTAAATTAAGTAAAAAATACAAATTATTTATAGTTAGTAATTGTGTTAAAGGCTATATTGAATCTTTTTTAAATACGAGTGGGCTTAAAGACTATTTTAGTGATTTTGAAAGTTATGGTAATACTCTTTTAAGTAAAGGAGAAAATATTAAACTAGTTATTTCTCGTAATAATTTAAAAAATCCTATATATGTTGGAGATACTAAAGGCGATATGGAAGGAAGTTATTATGCTGGTATTCCTTTTGTATATGCAACATACGGTTTTGGTAAGGTGGAGAGTTTTGATTATAAAATTAATGATATTAGTGAACTATTAAATTTATAAATAGGAGGTAATTTTATGAAGTGTGGTGTTGTCTCAATAATGGGAAGACCTAATGTAGGTAAAAGTACTTTATTAAATGCAATACTTAATATGAAACTTGCTATTACTACTGATAAAGCAGGTACAACAAGAAATATCATAGAAGGAATCTATCAAGATGATGAGGCTCAAATTGTCTTTATAGATACTCCAGGTATTCATAAACCTATGAATAAACTTGGTAGTGTTTTAAATAAAAAAGCCTATCAAAATATTGATAATGCTGATATTATTTTACTACTTGTAGATGTAAAAGGTGGAATAGGTAAAGGAGATAAGTTTATTTTAAATAAAATTAAAGAAAATAAAAATGCTAAAGTTTTCTTAATTTTAAATAAAATAGATAAAGTTGGTAGTGAAAAACTACTTAAAGTAATAGATGAAGCGAAAAGTTTGTATGACTTTAACGAGATTATTCCTATATCTGCTTTAAAGAAAAAAGCAATAGATGATTTAATTAAAACCTTAAAAAAATATTTACCACTAAATGAGCCTATTTTCACTAATGATGAACTTACTAATGTATCTATTAAATTTATTATGGGAGAACTTGTTAGAGAAAAAATAATGATTTTAACAAAACAAGAGATTCCCCACAGTGTTACTTGCTATGTAGAAAATTATGAAGAATATGATGATTTAGTCCATATTCAAGTTTTAATAGTTGTAGATAAAGAGAATTTAAAGAAAATTATTATTGGTAAGAATGGGAATATGTTAAAACGTATTGGTATACTTGCACGTAATGATATGGAAGATTTTTTAGGAAAAAAAGTATTTTTAGAAACCTATGTTAAAGTAATAGAAAACTGGCGTGATAAAGAGAAATATTTAATAGAACTAGGAATTGATAGTGAAGATGAATAAAAAAATTACCTATTAATCATTATAATAATAGGTGATAATATGAATAATTATAAAAAAGTTTGGAATCTATTTAAAAAAACTGGAGACATTAGATATTTTCTATTAGCAAAGAAAATAGAAAGAAGTGAAGATAATGAAAATAGTAGATGTGAAAGGACTAGTTCTAAGCGAGACTAATTATAGTGATTCTAGTAAGATATTAAATGTCTTGACTTCTGAATATGGACTTATTGGGATTATATCTAAAGGATGCCGTAATTTAAAAAGCAAACTTAGAGGTAGTTCTAGGAAACTAATATATGGAACATTCCACTTCTATTATAAAGAAAATGGTCTATCTACCTTAATTAGTATTGATGTTATTAATGATTATCCTAAAACTATTATGAATTTAGAAAAAGTTGTGTATGCTTCTTATCTTTTAGACCTTACAAGACAAGTAGTTAAACAGTCTAAAGATAAAGATATTTTTTCTTTATTAGTTATCTCCCTAGAGAAATTAGAAGCTGGCTTTAATCCTGCTGTCATTACCAATATTTTAGAATTAAAATATTTAAATTTTCTAGGAGTTAGTCCTATTGTAACAGGTTGTGCTGTCTGTGGTAAAACTACTAATATAGTTAGTTTAAGTCCAACAGCAGGTGGTTTTATTTGTAAAGACTGTTATCAAAATGAAGGATATTATAGTGAAAAGGCAATTAAACTCTTACAGATGTATTATTATGTTGATTTAGCTAAGATTACCAAAATAGATGTCAATATTAAAGTAAACATGGAAATAAATAAATTTTTAGAAGATTATTATGATAGATACACAGGAATTTATTTAAATAGTAAAAAAATGTTAAAGAATGTGATAGAATTATAACAAAGGCAGTGATAATATGAAGAAAAAATTAATAATCTTAATGACTTTATTTATTGTTTTATCTATTTGTATTTTAGTAGATATAACAGGAACAATAGATTATAATCTTTATGATTTTTTATCTACTAATAGTATAGAAATATTAACTTCTATAGCTAGTACAATCACTTATTTTGCTTCAAGTGAGATGATAATTGTCATTACTTTACTTTTAATATTTTTACTTAATACTAATCATCAAAGATTATATGTCATAATTAATACTTTAATTAGTGCAGGTGTTATTATTGTTTCTAAAAATATATTCTTAAGAGAAAGACCTTTAATAGGTAGTGAATTATTATCAAGTTATAGTTTCCCTAGTGGCCATAGTTTGATTGCAACTACTTATTATGGCTTTTTAATATATCTTTTAAAAAGAAGTAAATGTAAAAGGGAATATAAAGTAATAGGGACATCTTTACTTACAACTTTAATAGTTTTAATTTGTCTAAGTAGATTAATCCTTAATGTTCATTATTTAACAGATGTAGTAGGGGGAGTTATTTTAGGATTTATTATTCTTTTAGTATTAATTTATTTTTATGAAAAAACTATTAAACCTAAAGAAAAAGAAAAACCTCTATTAAAAACATTATCATATGGTTTTAATGGGATACATTATACTTTAAAACATGAAAGAAATATGGTTATTCATTTTCTTGTAATGATTCTTGTTATAATAGCAGGAATAGTCTTTGAAATTACCTTTGTAGAATGGGGAATATGTTTTATTCTTTTCGCTTTAGTTCTTTCCTTAGAACTTATGAATACAGCGATAGAGAATGTAGTTGATCTTGTAACAGAAGAGAAAAAAGCTAAAGCTAAAGCTGCAAAAGATGCCTCAGCAGGAGCAGTACTTATAGCAGCGATATTTTCAGTAATAATTGGTATAGCAATATTTTTACCTAGACTTTTAGGTTTGTAATGTATATAATAATTATCAAAAGAGGTGAGTTTAATGAATGTAGGAATTATGTGTGGAAGTTATGATAGTGCAAGTATGGAATCTAGACTTAGTAACTCTACTATTGTTAGTGCCCTAGCTATGAAAGATTACACTTTCGTTATGGGTTCAGGTGAGAGTGGTTCTATGAGAGATGCTAAAGAAATAATAAGAGAAAATGGAAGAATGCTTATTAGTGTTGGTAATCGCTTTGAACTTGATAGGACTACTTCAGATATTAAAATAGAAGTAAATGACACTTTTGAAAGACTAAAAGAAATTTATAAAAATAGTGATGTAATTATCTTTTTAGATGGTGGTCTTGGAACTTTGTCTGAATTTACGGCATTTTTAAATAATAAAGTAGAAACCAAAGATAAGAAAGGCTTAATTGTATGGAATCCTAATGGTCTTTATAATAACACATTTAAAGATCTAGAAGAAAGAAAACAAGCAGGTCTTATTGATAATTATAGATTATATTTTGATGAAGTTAAAACATTAGATGATCTAGCTGCTAGCTTAGAAAAGTGGGAACAGAAATATAATGGCACTGAAAGGAGTAAAGTAAGATAATGGATAAAATTAAGATGGAAGATTTAGTTAATTACTGTAAGCAATATGGAATAATATTTCAAGGAAGTGAAATATATGGAGGACTTGCTAATACTTGGGATTATGGTCCTGTTGGTAGTAGAATAAAAAATGCTATTAAAGATACTTGGAGAAAAAGATTTATTCAACAAAGAAAGAATGCTTACGAAATAGATGCTGCCATATTAATGCATCCAAAAGTATGGGAAGCATCAGGTCATGTCGCTAGTTTTTCTGACCCCTTAATTGATTGTAAAAAATGTAAAATGAGACATAGAGTTGATAATTTAATAGATGACTTTGATTCTAATGCTCATGCAGATGGTATGAATGAAGAAGAAATGATGGATTATATTAAGACTCATAAAGTACCTTGTCCAAATTGTGGTGGAACTGATTATACTGATATTAGAGAGTTTAATTTAATGTTTGAAACTAAAAGAGGAGTAACAAATGACAGTAAAAATACTATTTATTTACGACCTGAAAACGCTCAAGGAGAGTATGTTAATTTTTTAAATGTAGAAAGAAGTATGAGAGCAAAGGTACCATTTAGTATTGGACAAATTGGTAAGGCTTTTAGAAATGAAATAACACCTGGTAATTTTACCTTTAGAACTATTGAATTTGAACAAATGGAGTATCAAACATTCTGTAAAGAAGGAGAAGATAGCAAGTTATATCAATATTTTAAAGAATATGCTAAAAAATATTTTATTGATTTAGGATTACCTGAAGACAAACTTAGATTTCATGATCATGAAAAATTAGCTCATTATGCCAAAGAAGCCTGTGATATAGAATATTTATTTCCTTTTGGATGGGGAGAGATAAATGGTACTCATAATAGAACTAATTATGATTTATCACAACATCAAGAGTATTCATCAGTTAGCGAGGAATATCTAGACCCTGTTACTAATGAAAAATATATTCCTTATATAATAGAGTCA
This sequence comes from uncultured Muribaculaceae bacterium, assembly GCA_964546695.1. Classification (GTDB taxonomy): domain Bacteria; phylum Bacillota_I; class Bacilli_A; order RF39; family UBA660; genus Onthousia. The sequence continues at coordinate 7,621 of CAZJKS010000026.1, forward strand.
ACTGTAGGTGCAGATAGACTTACTTTAGCGATAATAGCAGAAGCTTATAGAAAAGAAAAATTAGAAGATGGTAGTGAAAGAGAACTATTAAAAATACATCCATATCTTGCTCCTTATAAAGTAGCAGTTTTACCTTTAATTAAGAAAAGACATAGTAATAAAGCTAATGAGATATATGATTTATTATCTAAAAACTTTATGGTAAGTTATGATGAGGCAGGTTCTATTGGTAAAAGATATAGAAGATGTGATGCAATTGGAACACCATTTAGTTTAACAGTTGATGATAATACTATAGATAATGGTACTGTTACTATTAGAAATAGAGATACTATGGAACAAGTAACATTAAAACTAGAAGAAGTTATTCCATATATTGAAGAGAGGATTAAATTCTAATGGGACCTATTATTGGTATTTTAACTAGAAGTGGTGTTAATGAAAAGGGTACACCAGTAGAGTACTGTATGGAAAGTACAAGAAGAGCGATTATTAAAGCAGGAGGTGTACCTATTATGTTAACACCTCCTCAAGATATAGATTATTTTACAACTAAAAGTAGTGAAGCACAGCCTCTAACTGGTATGGAACAAGAAATGATTTTGTATCAGATAGAAAAGTTAGATGGCTTATTTATTCCTGGGGGAGATAAGATTACTAAGTATGATTATTATGTCTTACATTTTTGTCTTAAAAGAAATATTCCTATACTTGGTGTATGTTTAGGTATGCAGATGATTGCTAACTATAAAATAGATAACTTTAAACTCTTAGATGTTCCTAATAAAGAATTACACTATAAAGAAGATTATACCGCTCCTGCTCACTCTGTTACGATTGATAAAAATAGTCTTTTATATAAGATATTAAATAGTAAAGAGATAATAGTTAATTCTCATCATTTAAGATGTGTAGATTATACAAAAGAATGTAATGTAGTTGCAAAGAGCTCTGATGAAGTTATAGAGGCAGTAGAACTTAAAGATTATGATTTTTGTTTAGGAGTACAGTGGCATCCAGAGATAACTATTAGTAATGATATAAACTCTAAGAAGATATTTGCGTGTTTTTTAGAGAAAGCTAAGGAGAAAAAAGAAGTTAAAAGTTTTGGTAAGTAATTAGCCTTGGATAAAATAAAAAGAGGTGTCAAAGATGAGTAGTGAATTAATGGAGCTAATACTGTTAATATTATATTTATTAGTATTTATTATTGAAATATTTTTATTAGTAAAGTTTATAAAGAGCAAACAAAATAAATATTTTTTTATTAATATAATTTTGGAGATTTGTTTCATTATAATTTCTGCGATTACATTTATTTATTATGATAATTTACCTGGCTATGGACTAATGCCTGGTCTTACATACTTTTCTCACTTTATGTACAGTTTTTTAAGTTGTATTATAAACATCATAATGTTAGCTGTTACAGTTTTTTTAAAACTAATATTAAAGAAAAGAGGATAAGATGTTTATGAAAAAATGGAAAAATGTAAGGATTGTTACTGTAACTATTTTAGTTTTATTTGTTCTCTATCTAATTATTGATGTTATCACCTGTATTAATATGGAATATCCTCATCCCATGTTAGGACTTGATGCATATAATTGGCTAGATCAATTTAAAACTGATTTAATTATCACTTTATATTTATTTGGAATACCATTACTTATAGATATAATATTATTAGTAATATCTATTATAAAATTAAAAAATAAGCAACTACAAATTAATTGACAAAGAAGATATTAAATGTTATATTATAGCTACATAAGTGATTATGTGCTATTAAAAAAAGCTGGTGATTCCGACCATAACAGGAACTTAAAAAAGAAACTAGAGAGCAAACTCTAGTTTTTATCATTTTGGTATTGCAAACATTTGTTTTCTAATATATAATAACTAATTAATTGAGGAGGTATAAACTATGAGACCTAAATTAATGTTAGTAAATTTAGATTCAAAATATGGTAGCAAACCTCATATCTAATAAAGAAATGATAAAAAATGGACAAGGTATAATAGCAGTACCTGTAGAAGAAATTGGTAACTACTTAACTAAATTAACCATCTATTATGAGACAGGTAATAACACTAAGTTAAAAGAGTGGCTTTATGAAAATTGTATAGATAGTGTTTAATTTACCTAAAAAAATAACTGAAAACTGTTGACAAACCTAGAGTTTTAGCATACAATACTTGAAGAAAAGGAAAGAGATGGGATTCCCACCACCTGATTGATAAGTAAGTCAATGGGTAAAAAGCCAAGATTAAATATAAGTAATCATTATTATTTTGGTTTTTTAGTGGGTATTAATATACTCACTTTTCTTAATTAATGGAGGTGTTAATTATCGCAAAAGATAATAAGAGTCAATTAATTAATGAGCAAATTAAGGCGAAGGAAGTATTAGTTATCGGTCCTAATGGGGAACAAGTAGGTATTAAAACTATTGAAGATGCTAGAACACTTGCAAAATATGCTAATCTAGATTTAGTTTTAATGAATCCTAATGGAACACCCCCTGTTTGTAAAGTAATGGATTATAATAAATACCGTTATGAAAGACAAAAAAAGGAAAAGGAAGCTTTAAAAAAGCAAAGAGCTAATCAAGCCGAGTTGAAAGAGTTTAGATTATCTCCAGTAATTGATGTAGGTGATTTTGAGACTAAACTAAAAAATGTTATTAAATATTTACAAAAAGGCGATAAGATTAAGCTTACAATTAGATTCAAAGGACGTCAAATGGCTCATACAGAACTTGGTAGAGAAGTCTTAGAAAGATTTGCTAATAGGACTCTAGATTATGCAACAATTTTAGAACAACCAAAATTAGATGGGCGTACTATGACAATGTTTTTAGTGCCAAAAAAAGATAAGTAGAAGGAGGAATTATAATGCCTAAATTAAAAACACATAAAGGTAGTAAAAAAGTATTTAAGAAAAGAAAAAATGACTATAAAATAGGACATCCAGGAAGTAGACATAATACTGGATATAAATCAAGAAAAGTAAATAGAAAGAAAAGAAGTGCATCTACTTTATCTAAAGCAGATCAAAATCGTTTAAAAAACATAATTTAATTTAAGAAGGAGGATGTAAAATGGCAAGAGTTAAGAATGGAGCTACTACAAAAGCTCGTCATAAAAAAGTATTAAAACAAGCTAAAGGATACTTTGGTAGTAAGCATAGACTTTATAAAACTGCTAAAGAACAATTAATGCATTCTGGAATGTATGCATATAGAGATAGAAAACAAAAGAAAAGAGAATTTAGAAAATTATGGATAACTAGAATTAATGCAGCATGTAGAGAAAATGGTATTAGTTATTCTAGATTTATAGAAGGATTAACTAAAGCAGGAGTAGAAGTTAATCGTAAAATGTTAAGTGAAATAGCTATTAATGATCCTAAAGCCTTTAGTGAATTAGTTGAAATATCTAAAAAAGGTAAAGAAGGAAAGATAAAAGTAAATGAAGTAAAAGAAACTAATGAAGTAGTAGTTAATAGTAGTAATACTAAAGAAGAGACTAAGACTACTTTAAAGAAAACTACAACTAAGAAAGAGACTAAAAAAGAAGAAAAAACTGAAGTTAAAGACTATAGTAAAATGACAGTAGCTGAGTTAAAAGAACTAGCTAAAGAAAAAGGTATAGCAACTACAGGTATGAAAAAAGCTGATATAATAACAGCTTTAGAAAAATAAACATATTTTGGAATTTAATTATCTAGTGCTGATTATATAATAATGAGTATAATAAGGAGTATAACAATGAGTATAACCAGTGATAATTTTTTGAAC
>CAZJKS010000026.1:11524-12747 GCA_964546695.1 uncultured Muribaculaceae bacterium
AAAGAAACTGTTAAAAAAGAAGAAAAGAAAGAAGAAGTAGTAAAAGAGACAAAAGAAGAGACTGTTGATTATAGTAAAATGACAGTAGCAGAGTTAAAAGAAATAGCTAAAGCTAAAAATATTTCTGTAAGTGGTTTAAAGAAAGCTGAAATAATAGAGGCTTTATCTAAGTAAAATAAGGATGGAGGAGGGGAAATGCCTCCTTTTTATATATAAGAAAGGATGATATTATGTTTAAAGCAAGTGATGTTAAAGAACTAAGAGATAAAACTGGAGCAGGAATGCTTGATTGTAAGAAAGCGTTAGAAGCTTGTAATGGAAATATGACTGAGGCAGTTGATTGGTTAAGAGAAAAAGGAATAAGTAAAGCTGCTAAGAAAGAATCAAGAGTAGCTGCTGAAGGTTTATGTAAAATAGAAGTTAAAGATAATAAAGCAGTAATATTAGAAGTTAATTCTGAGACTGACTTTGTTGCTAAGAATGAAGAATTTACTAGTTTTGTAGATTATTTAGCAAATACTATTATTAATAATGATTTAAAGACAAGAGAAGATGTTTTAGCATTTGATGATAATGGAGAGACTGTTGAATCTAAATTAGTTAGTTTAACAGCTAAAATAGGAGAGAAAATATCTTTTAGAAGATGTGAGTTAGTTGAAAAGAATGATAGTCAAGTATTTGGTAGTTACTTACATATGGGAGGAAAGATTGGAGCTTTAGTAGTACTTGATAATACAACAGAAGAAGTAGCAAAAGATATAGCAATGCATGTAGCAGCGATGGCTCCAGTAGCTATTAATAAAGATAGTGTTCCAACTGATATGATAGAACATGAATCTAAAGTAATTAAAGAGCAAGTTATGAATGAAGGTAAACCAGCTGATATAGCAGAGAAGATGGTTACAGGTAGATTAAATAAGTTCTTTAAAGAAATATGCTTAGAAGAACAAGCATTTATTAAAGATTCTAATGTTACTGTTGGAACTTATGTAAAGAATAATAGTGGTACTATTGTATCAATGATACGTTATGCAGTTGGTGAAGGAATTGAAAAGAAAGAAGAAAACTTTGCTGATGAAGTAATGAGTCAAATAAATGCTAATAAATAGTAAAATCAAGGGTATAGATGTATTACCCTTGATTTTTAAATAATAAAACTCTATAAATTACTTGTTTATATATTTTGGGTGTGATAAAATATTTGTATAAAAGATAGGAATAGT
>CAZJKS010000027.1:0-12719 GCA_964546695.1 uncultured Muribaculaceae bacterium
CTATTTTTTTATTTTAGCAATACCTAATTTATGAGTAACAAAAGTTTCTACCTTTTCAATATCAGTGATATAGCAGCCAAAAGTAAAGAAAAAGACTCTTGTATTAAAGTTACTTATGTGATAAAATGTATGTGTAAGAAAAAAAATCATACAATATAAAAGGAACACTTAATATTGCCGTGTTGAGTGTACCAACATAAAATGCAGATACACCTAATCCCACGTAGTGAGTTAGGTGATTTTCTTTTATATTAATACTATAAACAGTAAGAATAGTAAAAGGAAGATTATAATTACTAAAGAAAAAATTAAGAAATCTTTCTTGTTCATTCTAACACCTCCCTCGTTTATAGAGTTTGGTATCACCCAACCATTAAATGTTCCTATAAATATAGGATCATATTGATTTTTAGATATCTAGAAAAAAGTAATAAAAAAGCTACGAAAACTCGTAACTTTTTCTCTATAAATTTAATCATTATTTTTAGTAAATCTTGTAAATCTATCTATCTCGCTATCATCTAAACGAGTTTTAGATAAAGATTCAAATAATTTCTTTTGGTCTCTTGATAATTTCTTAGGAGTAACTACTTTAAAGATAACATACATATCTCCTACTCTTCTACTAGTAGCATCTTTAATACCTTTACCTTTAAGTCTTTGCTTATCTCCACTATCAGTTCCACTTGATATTGATAGTTTAACATTACCATGAATAGTTGGTATTTCTTTTTTACAACCGAGAACTGCTTCTGTCATATTAATAGGAACTTCTAGATAAATATCAAGACCATCTCTCTCATAATATTTATGTTCTTTAATATGAAATTCTAAATATAAATCTCCAGAAGCTCCACCGTTTTCTCCTGCATGGCCTCTACCTGGTACTCTTAATCTTTCACCGTTATCAATTCCACTTGGAATACTTACAGTAATAGTCTTATGAGATTTAACTTGACCTTTACCATGACATTTACTACAAACTTCTTTATAAGTCTTACCTTTACCTTCACAATCTGGACAAGTTGTTTTGGTCATAAATGAACCTAATATTGTTCGCTGTTCACTAGTAATGCTACCACTTCCATGACATCTCTTACAAGTTTCTTCGTGAAAGCCTCCTTTGCCATCGCACTTATCACATTCTACTACTACATCTAATTCAAAATCTTTCTCACAACCGTAAATAGCTTCTTCAAAGGTAAGTTCAACTTGCATTAAGACATCACTACCACGTCTTGCTCTACTAGCACCACTTCTTCTATTAGAGCCACCAAAACCAAAACCTGCACCAAACAAATCATCGAAGATATCTCCTAAATCACTAGCATCAAAACCAAATCCTGCTCCATTAAAGCCACCACCAAAACCAGAGCCAGCACTGTTTCCATTTACACCAGCATGACCAAATTGATCATATGCTTTTCTTTTATTATCATCGGAAAGTACAGAATATGCTTCTTGAACTTCTTTAAACTTCTCTTCAGCATTTTCTTCTTTACTAATATCTGGATGATATTTCTTAGCAAGCTTTCTAAAAGCACTTTTTATCTCATCTTTACTAGCAGTTTTAGAAACACCTAACACTTCATAATAGTCTCTTTTAGTTGCCATATACTACACCTTCTTTCTAATTATTTAAAGAAATAAATTTATCTAAGGTTTCATTAAATATTACCATTGCATCTTCAAATACTTTAGTATTAGTCAAATCTATATCAATAATTTTTAATACTTCTAAAGGATAATCTCTTCCTCCACTCTTTAAAAATTCTATATATTTTTCTTTAAAGTTAGGAGTATTATTTAAAATATGTTTAACTATATAACTAGCAATAGATAGGCCAGTTGCATATTTATATACATAAAACGGGGTATAAAAATGAGGTATCCTTAAAGCTTCATATCTAATTAAATCATCTACTACTACATTAGAACCGAAATATTGTTTATTTAATTCATAATAGTAATTACAAATGTTATCACTAGTTAATACTTCTTCTTTATCAGTTAAATCATGAATATATTTTTCAAATTCAGCGAACATTGTTTGTCTAAAAATAGTAGCTTTAAACAAATCAAGTCTTTCATTCAAGATAAATAATTTTTCTTCTTTAGTTTTAGCATTATCTTCCATATAGTATGATAATAATAATTCATTTACTGTAGATGCTATTTCTGCTAAGAATATAGGATATCCTGCTGTTTCATAAGAATTATAATGATTAGAAAAATATGTATGCATAGAATGACCCAATTCATGAGCAAGTGTTGATACATCATTATATTCACCTACATAATTAAGTAAAACAAATGGTTTTGTATCATAACTTCCTGATGAATATGCACCACTTCTTTTATTTAAATTAGGGTATTTATCAATATAGCCTTCTTTAAAGGCTTTATCAAGTTCTCTACTATACTCATCTCCTAAAATACTTAAAGCTTCTTTTACTAGATGTTCTCCCTCATCAAAACTATATTTTTTGTCTAATTCTTTAACTGTACTAACATAACCATCATATAAATGAAATTCCTCCAATCCTAATATCTTTTTCTTCGCATCAAAATATTTATAAAGACTAGGTAGATTATTATGTACTACTTTAATCAAATTATCATAAAGCTTAGTAGGAATATAATCACTAAAAAGACTTGCTTCTATACTTGAATTATATTTTTTTAATTTACTTGATACTGATAAAGCTTCACAAGTAGAGGCTAAAGTTGATGTTAAAGTATTTTTAAAGTTACCATATACTTTATGATAATTAATAAAAGCATTTTTTCTAACATCTCTATTTTTAGAACTCAAATAAGTACTATAATTACTAGAAGTAAGCTCTACAACCTTACCATCTTCATCTTCAATAGTACCAAATTTCATATCTGTATCCATTAAAAAGTTTGCTGTTTCACTACTACTATCTAATACTTTAGAAAAGGATGTTATGATATGTTCTTCTTCTTTTGATAAGGTATGTTCTTTATATCTTAAGATATCTAATATTTGATGTCTAAACTCAAGAAGTTCTTTTTCTTTATCTAAATATCCTATAATAGTATTTTTATCTTGTTCTAAAATCATAGGAACTACAAAAGATATAGCCTCACTATATGCTTGATATAAGTTACTAATTTTACCATACATTTCTTGATAAGTAGCATTACCTGTATCTTCATCATACTTACGATTAGCATAAGTATATAACTTTCCCATTAATCTAGATGTCTTACTATCTAATAGTAATAACTCTTTAAAAGCTTTACTATTATTTAAAAAGGTATCTTGCATATTTTTTAGTTTATCTATATTATCTTTTACTTTATTATAGTCATTATTATAGAGATCTAAACTCTCATAAACACTTTCAATATCCCATTTATCTGATGATTTAACATCTTTTCTTTCAATAAGCTTATCCATATTATTATTAACAAGAAGTAGTCCTAGTCATAGCACTACTTCTTAATTTTATCCTTTCTATTATTTTTCTTCAAAGTCTGCATCTTTTACATCATCTTTTTCGTCTTTAGTATCACTATTATTATCAGGGTTAGCATTTGCTTGATTTTCTTTTTGAATATTTTCATATACTTTAGTAGCAAGTGCCATAGCTTTTTCTTGTAATTTATCCTTCTTAGCTTTAATATCATCTAAATCATTTTTACTTAAAGCTTCTCTTAAATCTTTAATTAAATCTTCAGCTTCCTCTTTTTCTTTGCTTTCAACTTTATCATTTAAGTCTTTAAGTGATTTTTCTGTTTGGAAAATAAGTTGTTCAGCTTCATTTTTAAGATCAGCTTCTTCTTTACGTTTTTTATCAGCTTCTTTATTTTCTTCTGCTTCTTTTCTCATCTTTTCAATCTCTTCATCTGATAGATTTGTAGATGATGTAATTGTAATAGATTGTTCTTTATTAGTACCTAAATCTTTTGCTGTAACATTAACTATACCATTAGCATCAATATCGAATTTAACTTCAATTTGTGGTACTCCACGTGGAGCTGGTGGAATATTTGTAAGTTGGAATCTACCAAGGGTCTTATTATCAGCAGCCATACTTCTTTCACCTTGTAATACGTGGACATCAACAGCAGGTTGATTATCAGCAGCAGTTGAAAATACTTCACTCTTACTTGTTGGAATAGTAGTATTTCTTGGAATTAATACAGTCATAACTCCACCAAGTGTTTCTATACCAAGTGATAATGGTGTAACATCAAGTAAAACGATATCATTAACATCACCTGTTAAGACACCACCTTGAATAGCAGCACCCATAGCGACTACTTCATCAGGGTTAACTTCACGAGATGGTTCCATTGAAAGTTCTTTTTTAACTGTTTCATATACAAGTGGCACTCTTGTTGATCCACCAACAAAGATTACTTTATCTATGTCTTTAGCTTTCAAATCAGCATCTTTTAAAGCATTTCTAACTGGTTCAAGAGTTGAATCAACTAAATCGCTAATTAAACTTTCAAACTTAGCACGTGTTAATGTCATATCTAAGTGAAGTGGACCATCTGCTCCTTGAGAGATAAATGGTGCAGATACTTGAGTAGTTGTCATACTTGAAAGATCTTTTTTAGCTTTCTCAGCAATCTCCTTAAGGCGTTGCATAGCCATTTTATCTTTAGTAAGATCAACACCATTTTCTTTTTTAAATTCACTAACAAGGTAGTCAATAACTTTTTGATCAAAGTCATCCCCACCTAAATGATTATTACCACTAGTAGATCTAACTTCTACAACACCATCACCAAGTTCAAGTATTGAAACATCAAATGTTCCACCACCAAGATCGTAGACAAGTATTGTTTGATTTTTATCTTGTTTATCAAGACCATATGCTAAAGCTGCAGCGGTTGGTTCGTTTATAATACGTTCAACTTCAAGACCTGCAATCTTACCAGCATTCTTAGTAGCTTGTCTTTGAGCATCATTAAAGTAAGCTGGAACAGTAATAACTGCTTTAGTAACACTCTCTCCTAAATAAGCCTCAGCTGATTCCTTTAAATTATTTAAAATCATAGCCGAAACTTCTTCAGGTGAATATTTCTTACCATTTGCTTCTACTTTTTTATCAGTTCCCATCAATCTTTTAATAGATGAAATTGTATTTGGATTAGTAATAGCTTGTCTTTTAGCAGCAGCTCCTACTATCCTTTCACCATCTTTATTGAAAGCAACTACTGAGGGAGTTGTTCTATCTCCTTCACGATTAGGGATTACTTTAGGCTCCCCAGCCTCTAATACACAGACACAACTATTAGTTGTACCTAAATCAATACCAATTATTTTACTCATTTGTATCCTCTCCTTCATTATTTTTTTCTTCATCTAGTTTATTTACTTTAACAGCAGCTGGCCTAATAACCTTATCTTTAAGACGATATCCTTTAAGTAAAACTTCAAGAACTTCATTATCTTTAAAGTTTTTATCATTATCAGTCATTAAAGCTTCCATTGTATTAGGATCATACTCTTTATGTTCAGCTTCTATTTCTTCTAAACCATATTTCTTTAAAACATCATCAAAACTAGCATACATCATCTTAAATCCTTTTAGGAATTTAGATAACTCATCTGTTAAATCATTATCATCAAGTCTGATTGCTCGTTCAAAGTTATCTAGTATTAAAATAAGTTCTTTAATTATATCTTCATTAGCATATTTTAATTTATTAATAACTTCCTCTTCTTTTCTTCTACGATAATTAATAATTTCAGCTTGATGATATTTAATCTTATCATTTAGTTCAACTATTTGCCTATCTTTATCTTCCAAAGTGCTTTTTAATCTTTCTATTTCTTCTTGATACTTATCTTTTTTCTTAGGCTTTTCTTTAGGCTTAGTTTTTTCTTTTTCTTCTAGAACTTCTATTACTTCTTCTTTTTCCTTGGTATCCATTTAATCACTACCTTCCTCAATATTTTCTTTTAAGTATTCTAAGATACTAACAACTCTATCATATTCCATTCTCTTAGGTCCTATGATAGCAAGTGTCCCTTCTTCGCTATCAGTTTTGAAGTTAGTTTTAATAATAGTAACATCACTATCAAGTTTATTTTCACTACCTATATATACTTCAATATTATTAGAATCATCCTTTTTGATTTCTTGTAGTAAATCTTTATCATCGAGTTTCTTGAAAAGATCTCTAATCTTATCTACATTATCAAATTCAGGTTGCTCCAAGAACTTAGTTTTTCCTACAACATTAATATCTGTATTAGTAATATCTGAAAAAACATTATAAATAGCATTATATAGTTGTTGGTGTTGTTCTACATATTTAGCAATTATAGGTTTAACTTCAAATTCTAGCTTAGTACTAACTTCATCAATTGGCGTTCCAACTATTAGATTATTAATTAGTTCTACGGTTTTTTTAATATCTTCAATACTAACATTTTCTAAAGTAATATTTTTATGTTCCACTTTACCTTTATCAGTAACAACTATAACAATTAACTGATTATTAGATAAAGGAACTACTCTTACTTCTTTAAGAAGATTCTCATGACTTGCCTTACCTAGGACAATTGCCGTATAAGATGTCATATCAGAAACAACTTGTAGGCTTTTATTAATAACATCTGTAAGTTCAAGAGATTGATTATGGAAAATAATTTGTAATTTTAACATTTCTTCTCCATTCATTTTCTTCGCTTCCATTAAATTATCTACATAGTAACGATATCCCTCTTCACTAGGAACTCTGCCACTTGAAGTATGAGTTTTCTCTAAATAACCAAGTTCTTCAAGATTAGCCATTTCACTTCTAACTGTAGCACTAGAACACTTTAATTTTTTACATAGTTGATTACTACTAACAGGCTTAGCTTGGCTGATATAAGACTCAACAATTAATTTCAAAATCTTCTTTTGTCTTTCACTAAGCATAACTACCTCCTAGACATAGGTTATGTATTGCATTTAGCAATCCTATTTTTCCTTTGCCAATATTATTGTATGCAAAAAGTTAGCACTTGTCAACCATTTTTGCTAACTTTTTTTAACCACTTATAGTCGCTACTAAACGGAATGAATGAGAAGCACTAGTTCCACCATTAGCAGTAGCTCTACGAAAAGCAAATATTCCAGCATACTGTCCACTAGCAGCATAATCACCACCACGCACTAACCACGAATAAGTAGAACTTATCATGTTTTGATAATCACTATACCAACCAGCAGTTTCACTTAAAGCATGGGATAGGCAAGCACTTCCATTACAAGCAGTGTTTGCATCATCAGTTGTATATTTATCATAATATTTTGAATTAGGCATTGATGAAAAACCACTACTACCTAAAGTATCATTATAATTTACCATTACATATTCCCAAGAACCACCAGCCATATCATAAATACCATAAATATTACCAGTTGTTGATGCCCCTGTTCCATTAATATCTATATCATATGTATATTGACATCCATAGGTTATTTCTCCATCTGTGAACTCTCCAGCACTACAACCTGTTATACGTTCTTCTGATCTGTTTTGATATATTTCTTTATTAGCATCAGTGAAATTAGTATTACCAAGCTTACCATATTTACTTTGTGATAAGTAGGCAACAACACCCCATTCACTCATTTTTATTACATGGGTATCAACACTACTACTAAAGCCATATCTATTATTAGTATCATTCATTTTTAAAGCGACACTATGAGCAGTACTAATAGTAATACTTCGCCAGCTTGTAACATTTGGTTTTATCAATGGATCTAAATCTGTAGTATCTCCTCCACCATTTGTGGCTTCTTGATCACTACTGCTTGTTTCAAATTTTCCTACCCAAATGCCTGATAATTCTTCCCCATCAAAGGTAAAGGCATCAGGAGTATACCAACCATCAATTACTTCCCCAATTTTATATTTGGCAGTTCCTTTTTCTTTAATATTAGTTGAAATAAACTTTATATCTACCTCACCTGGTAATGATACAGTTGGTAGTGATGTTAAAAACTCACCTTGTTTTCCATAATATGTACTACCATCTACACTGGCAATAGTGTAGCTATATCTAGGTATCCAAACCCACATTGTTTCTATATCATCCATGGAAAGAACTGTACCATCAGGAATATCATCATCAAAAATATACCATGCTAATAACTCATCTGTATTAGTTATATTATCTATATCCTCACTATAATCGCTTATCTCAGAAGCTGTTAGAGCCCTGTCGTATATTAAAACATCACTAACACTTAAATTAGCTTCTAAACTAATATTACCAGACGTATCTGGATTACCACCTACTGCAATAGGAGCTGAAGATATACCAATATTACCACTAGTATTAGTTGAAACAATAAGTGAACCATTGAAATACAAACTTAAAATTGAACCATCATATGTTAGGGCAAAGGTATTGTATTGACTAGTTAGATAAGTTTCATCAGATATTTGAGCTCTAATAATAACATAACCTTCTTGGTCTTCTATATAAAATGATGCATATAACTGTTTTGAGGTAGGGTTATAAGCAATACCTCCCCCTCCAGCTTGCCAATTACCAAAAAATTCACTATTACCATCACTATTAAATTCACTAAATTTAGCTCTAATAAGATAAGTAGCACTATCCCCAAAATCATAATCTGCTAAGCCACAATCTACTGATTGACCATCCAAACCATTTATAGTGGCACTACCACTGCTATAAGCACTATCATTAATAGTACCATTATTACCATTACCAGATAAATCAAGGACACTATTATGATTTAGAGTAATAGCATTAGCCCATTTTTGTTCATCATAATTATACCATTCATTATCAGTATTATTAGTATTAGTTTTTACCCAGTTACTACCATCATATGTTACTGGTATCATATTACTAGGCAAAACAGGTGCAGTTATATTTTGATTTAGTTCTTGGACACTAAAATCATTAAGTTCACTTTTTATTGTGTTAACAAAATTGCTAGTTGTCCTTCTTGCAAAGCTTAAATTTCCTATTAATAAAAACAAAATTAACATTGCCATTATTAAGAGGCTATATAAAACTGTTGTAATAGCAAAACCCTTATTATTCATTTTTTTCATATTTATCCCTCTTCTATCACTTTAATAATTGCATGATAATGGCTATCTTTATCTATAACAAAATTACTATTAATAGCATATATTCTAATAGTATATTCTTCTTCACTATTGGCATCTAATGTATCTTCATAAATAACATTATCCTCATATTCACTTAAAAGCATAGCAGTAGGTGTTTGATGGTCGACTCTTAAACTAATTTTTAATAGTTCACTAGGTATTGTTTTTTCTTCACATTCATCTTTTGATATTCTTGATGAATTAGACTCTAAAACTATTTTATAATTAACACTATTAAGAGTACTATTCTTAACAGTAAAACTATAAGCTGTAGAACTTAGCCCAACAGCATCTGTTACAGGCTTAAAACTAGTTATATTAATTTTATTACCAGATGAGTTATGAAATACTACTTCCATTTCTCCTGTATCTATATCTTGTTCTCTTCTAGATGAAAAAGTATGATAGATTATATATGTAGAGACAATTGCTAGTGCTAATAGGAATGTTATAATAATTGCACTTTTAAGCATATGTTTACGATAATTGAACTGATACATAAATAACACCTCTTATAGTTATTGTAAAGCTTTTAAAGGTTTTTAGTCAATGAAAAGAGTTCTTTTTACAAATTTATTTGTAAATTAGTAAAAAACTCTTGAAAAAGAGAAGAGTTTGTTATATATTATTAATGTCTTATTTGTCCGCGTAGCTCAGCTGGATAGAGCAATCGCCTTCTAAGCGATCGGTCATGCGTTCGAGTCGCATCGTGGACACCATTTATAAAATTAAACAGTCTTAGGGCTGTTTTCTTTATCTTTAGGGGGAAATATGAAAGTACTAAAAATAGATATAAGCAAGCTAAAACTATTAGAAAAAACAGATAACAAAGAAATATATGATTTAGAAAATGGCTATATTTTAAAAAGATATATAAATGTAAATGAAAGAATATTAAATATATATAGAAAAAAATTAATCCTAGCCAAAGATATAAGTATTAATAACTTAATTAGTCCAGAATTTCTATATGAAGAAAATGGCAAAATAAATGGTTCTATAGAAAAGAAAATAACTGGTACATCTTATGCTAATTATTTAAGAGCTAAAAGAAAAAGAAATGAACAAATAACTCTTGAAGACATTGGCATTTTTTATATTAAAAAGCATGATATTATTATAGATGCAAATAAAGAAGATATTAACTTTCCAGATGGTTCTTATAATAATTTCTTTATTGATGAAAATGAAAATATTTATGCCATAGATTATGATGGTATACAAATAAAAGGTATAACTTCAAGAGAATTTAATGAATTTATCTTTAATAGTAATAATTGTTTCCTATTTAGGAACAAAAAATATATTAATGAAGGATTAATAAATTATAATATGGATATTTATATGATGGGAATAGAGTTTTTATTTCTTACAACAAAACTAGATCCCATTAGTTATAGATTAAAAAACATAGATGATTTTAAAGCTTTCTTAGACTATGTAAATTTTCCAAATACTGAGTTAAGAAAGAAATTAGAATTGTTATATAATCTAAAAGAAAATAATAAATATTTTAAAGATGAATTAGAAGATTTTATCAAGGAATATACTTTAACATCAGATAGAAAAGGAGTACCAAGAATTTTTGTAAAGGCGTAATTTAAGTTTTTTTAATAAATGGATAAACTAACAGAACAGTAAAAAGGATAGCAAATATTAACAAAGCAATACCTATCAAATTGTTATCTTTAAGTAAATAAACACCACCTATAATTAAGCATGTAATAATTATAATTAATATTAAAATATAAATTCTCCTATTAAATCAAATAATCCTTCAAGTGCCATAAACATTGCATCCATAATTAATTTTCCTCTCTAATTACTTTAATAGCATTACCTATATTACTAATAGTATCCCTTGCTATCATAGATATATCAGTATTATCTTCTTCAGCAAGAAGCCCAGCGATACCATTTATAAAAACACCTGATGCTATTGTTAAAAGATTAAAATCCAAATAAGCAAGAAGTCCTGATAAAATACCAGATAGGACATCTCCACTCCCTGCTGTAGCCATACCAGGGCATCCTGATGTAACTAAATAAATATTATTACCATCAGATATAATAGTAGTATGTCCTTTTAAAAGAACAGTTACTTTATAAGTACTAGCAAATTCTTTAACTAAATTTAAAGAATCATTTTTTATCTCATCTATATTTATATTACAAAGTCTTGAAAATTCTTTTAGATGAGGTGTTAATACTATATTACATTTTTTCTTTTTTAAAATATCTAAATTCATTTTAGATAAAATATTTAAACCATCAGCATCTATTATTAAATTACCAATATAATTTTCTATTAAAAACGCTAATACTTCTTTTAGATTTTCATCACTACTAAGTCCCATACCAAAAGCAAGAGAATCTAAATCATTGATAAAATTAGGCAATTCATCGTAAAAATCATCTTTATAATCAGGAAGTACATACAAAGTCTGTTCTAATATATTTGGTCCTAACAAAGGCAATACTTCTTTTTTTGTAATTATTCTACTTATACCACAACCACTTCTTAAAGCAGTTAATGATAAATAAGAAAGTTTCAAAGCCCCAGAATATTCTAAACTTCCACCGTAAATACCAGCTTTACCAAAATCTCCTTTATTACTGTTAATATCTCTTTTTAAAAATAATTCTTTTATATCAGAAATATTAACTTCAAATATATTATTATCTTTTTTTATCATAAAGCACCTCTTAACAATAGATGCTCATTATTTCTAATGAGCATACTGTATTGTTTTTTCTACTACGTCTTTAATATCTCTTTCATTAAATGGTTTTCTTAAAACATCTACTATGGGATAATTATAAGCTTTAGCGACTAATTCATCATCTCCTACTCCTGTAATAATAGAAACTGGAATAAGATCAAACATATTATTATTTCTAAAATATTCTAATACTTGGAAACCATTAAAATTAGGCATATTAAGGTCAAGAAGCATTCCTACTATTTTAAGTCCTTTATTATTAGATATCATCATTAAAGCTTCATTACCATCGTTTGCAACTAATATTTCGAACTGATTATTAAATATCTTACTTATAAAGTTTTTAATAACAATAGAATCATCTACTACAATAAGAGCTCGATCTTTTTTAGGGGCCACAAAAGTAGTAACAGTACCAACTTCTTCAAGTCCTAAATACTGCCTAACTAGATGGACAATACGATCGAGCTCAGTTATTAATTCATCAAAATGTTCGGTAACATAATACATATTGTTACCTTTACTAGCCATTTCATGATTATATGAATATTCTGCTAATGTGTCAAAACCAAAGTATTTTGCATCACTTTTTAGACCATGAACTAAAATAGCATAATTAGCCATATCACTAGTTTCCTTAGCCTTTTTAATCTTATTTTCTTTTTCTGTAATATCTTGAAGAAAGTCGCTTAGTGTATCATCATAAGTTCTCATATCCCCAAATAATTCTAAACTTTTTTTAACATTTACACCATTATTAATTAGTAAATTTACATCTCTCATAATAATACCCTCCATATATTGAGTATAACATAAATTAATTATTATTCAAATATTTATTTATAACATTATCTAAAG
>CAZJKS010000028.1:0-5670 GCA_964546695.1 uncultured Muribaculaceae bacterium
TCTTATCAAGTCTAGTGTGTAAATTATTTTAATATATTTTTGCATATAAAAACAAGAACAAGAATCTTTTATAATTCTTGTTTCTTTTTTAAAATCTTCTGTGTTTCTTCTTCTGATATTGGTAAGTCATATCTTAATAATAAATCAATATAATCTGAAAATAATTCTTCTTTATTATTTGAATCATATCTTACATCTTGAAACTTTTTATCCATAGCTTGTCTAAAAAACTTCTGCTTATCTATATAAACAATAGGTATATTTAGTTGTTTAGCTGCTAAAATACTTTCCATTAAGTCATCTTTCTCTATAGTATTAAATACTACTACACAATTAGGTTTTAATTTATCTATTTCTTCATCATTTATAATATTTCTTTCTAATATAACTTCACTATATCCTGTAGTTTTCTTATCTAAAGTATCATTTAAACAATACGTACTAGTAAATTTTGTAGCATTAATTTCATCTTCTTGTGATTGTGTTCCCATATCATTATGTAACATACCTAATAAAGATTCATTTTCAAAATTAGTAAAACCAAATATTACTCCCTTAGAAGAAGCACATTTAAAATTATTATTACTTATATGACAACAACTAATAGTATGATTAGTTTCATTTTTATTTTCTCTCCAAGACTTATAGTAATCATGTTCTTTTAATTCTAAATTATTTACAGCATTAGTACTATGAATCAATAAGTTAAAGTCATCATTAACTTCTAAAGCAGTAAACTCTACATTATGTAATTTAATTTTTTTACTAGTTAAAGTATCTAGTTTTAATAAGTTATTTTTAAAGTTTCTAATATAAATATCTTTTATCTTTTCCTCTAGTTGAATACCTTCTTTTATACTTAATTCTGTGCCATTCACTATTTTTAATAATTCCTCTTTATTTTTAGCACTATTAATCTTGTTTAAATAATTAATTACATTTATATACTTTAATTCCTCATCATTAATAATTAATCTATCTAAATCATGATTAAATTCTTTCAATAACTTTTCTACTTCAGTATCGGTTAATTTATAATATCTCTCATAAAATAATTTCTTTAAATTTTCTCCATCATTTTCTTCTATTATTTTATTATCTAGATATTCATTATATAAATCTTCATAATTACTAATATTTCTCTTATCTAATTTTAAAATTGGCTTTTTTATAATATTATAGATTAATATAGGTAATTCTCTATCTTCTATATTAGTTATATCATTATCATATAAAGTTTTTAAAACTATAAATAATCTATCATCAATTCTCTTTTTATTGCTATATAGTATTTTTATTATGCTTTCTAATTTATCATATATATCCTCTTTATTATCTATTATCTTAATCATTAAATCAGCATAATTATAATACCTAGTTAAAAGGAAAAATATAGACTTGTGCTTAATTAATTTGTTAAAATTTTTTGCTTTAAATAAGTTTAGATTTGTATTTAGATAAAACTCTTCATTATTTTGATATAATGACCTCATAACACTTATTGGTTTTTCTGCTTCTTTTTCATCATCATCATTAATATTTATTATTAATTCCTTTAATTTAGTATATATAAATCCTTTTGATGGTTCCTTTTTTAAAAGTGTCAATAAGTTCTTTTTTGCATTTATAGAGTTTATTTTATCATATAAAGTTATGATATCTTTATCTTTGATATTTTTATTTTCTTTTAAATTGATAGTGTCATCGTTTTCTATAAAATCTAATAGTTTTATTATCATATCTATAGATATATCTAAAGTATTTATTAAATTACATTTTATATTATCATCTTTTATTAAGGGGAATATTTTTATGGTAACTTCTTCACTTTTCATATCTTTAATAAACATACATTTTACAGTATCACTACCATTAATTACAACATCTAATAATATATCTAAATAATTTTTACTTTTACAATATTCATATTTTAATGTCTCTTCTATAGTATTATTATTTAAATATTCTTTTATAAATATCTCATCAAAATCATCAAGTAATTTTATTTTATACTTATCTTCTAATTGATTCAAATATTTCTTTTTTAACTCTTTATCTTTTAGAGAATGAATAATTAAGTATTTATCATTTTCATTCTCTGTATTTTCTATATATCTTATTTTTAACTTATCATTTTGAAAAGATGTTATTACTCGTATTTTATATTCTTCTGTTTCTATAATATTTATCTTTTCTTCTTTTATAGAATCATCTAAATATCCCAATATAATAGCTTTCGTTCTATCAGGATACGTTGTAAATTGAAACAAAATATCTTCTTGTTTATATTCTATTGCTATTTGAATTATATTATCTAATAGATCATCACAATTATTTATAGTTCTATTTAGTAATAATGAAGGAATATCATATTTATCTATTAGAGATTTAGTAATTTCTATTACTATATTCTTATTATCTTTTTGAGATTCTAATAATTCCATTAATAATTCTTTAGAATTAATAGATGTTACTATAAATTTAATTTTATCTTGTTTATTTTTACATTTTAGATAATCATTTATATTTATATGTTCAAATATTTTATAAAGCAATATTTTTTGTCTAGCATTTGATGATAAAAATATAGATTCTAAATCATTTCTCACTTTATTTTTTCGCATCTTACTTATAAATAATATAATTTTATTCATCAAAGAAACCACCCCCTTTTTTGTTCCGTATTATAACATATGTTTAGAGATTTGACAATTTTTACTGTATAAATTGCTAATAATGTTTGTAATATGTTATACTTTACTCATGAAAAAGTGTTTGAGTAATTTTGATTTAAAACTTATTGCCATTATTACTATGACAATAGATCATATCGGTGTTGTTTTTGGGACACCTCTTTATAATTTTTTAAGAGCAGTAGGAAGACTATCTTTTCCTATCTTTGCTTATCTTTTAACAGAAGGATATGTTCATACTAAGAGCTTTAGTAAATACTTTTTAAGACTTTTAATACTTGCAATTACATCAGAAGTAATCTATGATTATGTTTTCTTTGATAGTTTTATTTATATGAAAGCTAATAATATTTTCTTTACTCTTGCTCTTGGACTTTTAACTATTAAACTATTAGATAAAAATAAAAGCTTAATAAAAAAATATTTTAAAGATAAAATAGACTTATTAATTATTTTACCAATAACATATTTATTAATTATTATAATTATGTGCATAATAGGAGAGCTTTTAAACTTTAGTTATGGTATGTTAGGTATTCTTATTATTAGTTTTTTCTATATATTTAAAGAAAACTTTCCTCTTACCCTCATATCAGTTAGTTTATCAACAATAATATTTGGAGAGCCTATGCAATATTTTTCGATATTTTCTTTAATTTTTATTTATTTTTATAATAAAAGATTAGGTAAAAATTATAAGTTATTTTTCTATTTATACTATCCACTACATATATTAGTATTAGGGCTTATTAAAATGTTTTTAGGAATGTAGGCTAACAATGTTTCTTTTCTAAGATGCTATCATAGACTATCTTAGAGGTGAAGTATATGTTAAATTTAACGTTATTACAACAAATGTTAGTTGTTGCGATTGCACTTAGTGTTGTAACTTGTGCTTTTATCCAAAAAACAAAGAAATTTTTTCCAAGTTCTAGCTGTTTAGTTATTTATAACTTAGTAATTAACTTCGTAGTAGGTATTTTATTTTGTATGACTTTTACAACTGTAGATTTTCCTAATAGTCTATGGGTATCATTCTTTAGTTTTATAGGTGCTGATACTATTTATAAGACTTTAGAAGGTAAACTTAAAGATTATTCTTCATTAGTTAATACTGATTATATTACAGTTAAAAAGAGTAATATTATTAGTACAGAGGGAGTTGATGAATAATGGAAAAACCTCTTTATCCAAGTCCTTATATGAGAATAACACAAGGCTATATGATGGGAACACATCAAGACAGTTATGCAATAGATGAAGCGGGAAGTGATAGTGGTATTGATTATATTAATGCTCCTTTTACAGGTGTTATTAAAAAAATATATACTGCTGATGCTAATGAAGTATGGCTTGAGAGTAGTGAACCTGTAATTTATCCTGATGGTACAGTTGATTATATGACAATATTATTTGCACACGATAATGATGTATCTGATTTGTTTGTAGGAAAAGTAATAAATCGTGGAGAAAGATTTTACGAAGAGGGAACAGCAGGTAATGCTAGTGGTAATCATGTTCATATAGAATGTGGTAGAGGTAAATTTACTGGTAGTGGATGGCATCAAAATAGTGCTGGGTACTGGTCTATAAATAACGGAAAAAATCCAACAGAATGTTTATGGATAGATGATAGTATTACTGTTTTGAATAATTATGGTTATACCTTTAAAAAAATAGAGTCTGAAACTACTACATCAAATGAAACTGTAGAAACTAATACTACTACTGAAGAAGAACAAGTTATAGAAAATGATACTACTGAAGAAGTTGTAGAAGAAATTACAGATAATGAAACTGATAATATCGATAATTCTAATACAAATACTAATACTGAGAGTACTACTGATGATACTAATAGTAACACTACTGAAGTAGTTAGCCCTAAACTTATATTTACTTGCACTAGTGATGATACTTATGCAATAGAATTAAAAGCAGGACAAAAACTATATTTAGAATAAAAAAGAGTCAAATGACTCTTAACCTAAAGCAATATCTAATATCATCATTACCATAAATCCTAAAATTGTAAATAAGGCCATTAGGTCTTTTTTCTTATTAGTTTGACTCTCAGGTATTAATTCTTCTACAACGACATAAATCATCGCTCCTGCTGCAAAAGCTAAAAGAAAAGGTAAAATAAGCCTAATTTTTAAGACTAAAATTGCTCCAATAACAGCAGCGATTGGCTCTACTAGTCCAGATAATTGTCCATAAAAGAAAGCTTTACCTCTAGTATATCCCTCACGTCTTAAAGGAAGAGAAACAGCACTTCCTTCTGGGAAATTTTGAAGACCTATTCCAATCGCTAAAGCTAGAGCACTACTTAATGTTGAACCTGATAAAGAATAAGCAAGAGATCCAAAAGCAACTCCTATAGCCATACCCTCTGGAATATTATGAAGAGTAATTGAGGATATTAACATAAAACATCGTTTCGCTTTACTACTATTTTCATCTTTTCTCTTTTTATCTAAATAATCATAAACTTTATCACCAATAAAAAGTAAAACACCACCTGATAAGAAACCTAGTGATATAACTATAAAACTAGTCATATTTAACTCTTCTGCCATTGTAATTGCAGGGGATATTAAACTAAAGAAACTAGCAGCAATCATTACCCCGGCTGCAAATCCTAATAGAGCATCCATTAAAGTCTTATTCACAGTCTTGAAAAAGAACACTATACTTGCTCCTAAAGCTGTTATACCCCAAGTAAAAATACAGGCAAGAAAAGCTAGTAATACTTTTGATAAATCATTAAATGAATCTAACATTATAACACCTCTAATTGTAAGTTATGCAAAGAGTGTTGATAGTAGTGGGCTCAAAATAAAAAAAGTAAAATTTTATTAACTGTATATAATATAATGAACACTAATTTAATATATAAGGAGGCAGTTATGAAAAAAGATATCATAGAAACAGAAATAGTTGTTCAAGAGAATAGAATTAGGGTTATGCGTGTGGG
>CAZJKS010000028.1:5770-12546 GCA_964546695.1 uncultured Muribaculaceae bacterium
ATCTAGCTAGATATGCTAATCCAAGTGAACCTAAAATTCCTATTTATGCTTGGATGAGAAATAAAGATGTTTTAGCTTATTTAGGTTTGTGGGAAAAATTAAATAATAAAAATTTCAAAGGTCACGAATTCGAGACCTTTATGAATGAAGCTGGTAAAAATAGTTTTTATATGTCACCACAGAAATGGATTAAAGAAACTAATGCAGTTGGAATCATTTCAAAGTCTGGTAATAATGGAGGAACTTATGCTTGTAGTGATATTGCTTTAGAATTTGCTAGTTGGTTAAGTCCGGAATTTAAACTTTATGTTATTCAGGAATTTCAGCATTTAAAAAGAGATGTTGCTTATCAGGAAAAAGTGGAGTGGCAAGTTAATAGAATACTTTCGAAAGTTAATTATTTGGTTCATACTGATGCTGTTAAGAACTATATTGTACCTAATTTAACTGATAAGCAAAAAAGATTTGCTTATGCAAATGAAGCGGATGTTTTAAACGTAGCATTGTTCGGAATGACTGCTAAAGAGTGGAGAGATGAGAACCCTTCACTTGCTTGTAAAGGTAATATTAGAGATTATACTGATTTGTTGCATTTAGTTATTTTAAGTAATTTAGAAAGTATTAACGCAGAATTTATCGCTAGTAATATTCCTCAAAGTGAAAGGCTTGTAAAACTAAATGAAATTGCTAGAAAGCAGATGAATATTTTAGTTAATAATAAAGGAATTAAAGATTTAGAATTATTAGAAGAAAAATGATATGGATAATATTTTAGGTTATTAAAAACATATACTTTAATAGGTGTTTATAATGATAAGAAAATATAAAGTTCTTTTTTTAATCATGTTTATAGTTTTACTTATATCACTACAATTTGTTGATGCAAAAATTAAACCTAAAAAGACCTTAACTGGTAAAATTATAACAATTGATGCTGGTCATGGGGGTAGGGACTCGGGTACTAGTTATGGTAATCTTTATGAGAAAGATCTTAATTTAGAGATATCTAAAGTGTTAAAAAAAACGTTGAAAAGTAAGGGTGCTACTGTTTATATGATAAGAAGTGATGATAGTGATTTATCAAGCAAATGGGATAGTGCTAAAAAAAGGGGAGATTTATATAGAAGAATTTTAAAAATACAAGAAAACAAAAGTGATTTATATTTATCTATTCATATAAACTATCATTATTACAGTAGTGTTAGTGGAGCAGAGGTTTTATATCATCCTATTAACTCTAATAACTTAATCTTAGCAGAATCTATTATGAATGAGTTTAAAAAAGATTTAAATACTACTAGAAAGGTTATTAAAACTAATTTATATCTTTACTCTAATACAAGAGTTGCAGGTGTATTAATAGAATGTGGTTTTATATCTAACCCTGATGAGAGATATTTATTACAGAAAGAAAGTTATCAAGAAAAACTTGCTAAAGCAATTACTAATGGAGTAGAGAATTACTTTAAAGAGATAGAGACATAATTTGTATTTTTTGGAGTTGTATTCCAAATTTATCAAGAAACATCTATCTTATTTATAAAAACTGTGCTATACTTATTTTAGGTGATATTATGAAATATATTAATAGGACTTTAGAAAAGACTCTTTCAAATTATATTGGTAAATACCCTGTTATTATGATTACAGGACCAAGACAAGTTGGTAAAACTACCTTATTAAACTATTTAGCCAGTATATCAAAAAAGAAAATTAATTTTATAAGTTTAGATGATATGATAGTAAGAGCACAAGCTAATGAAGATCCTGAACTGTTTTTAAGAACTCATGAGACACCTTTGGTTATTGATGAATTCCAATATGCTCCTAATTTATTATCTTATATTAAAATAAATGTTGATGAGGCTAGAAAAAATGCAATGTTTAATAATGGAAAAGAAGTGGGTACGCTTTATTATTTAACAGGGAGTCAAATTTTTCAGACTATGAAAAATGTGTCAGAATCATTATCTGGTCGTGTTGGTGTTTTCGATTTATTTGCTTTTTCTAATAGAGAAATAAATGGATTTAAAGAAGAACAATTTATTCCTGATATTAATTTATTAAAGAAAAAAGAACCTTTAAAAAGATTAACTATAAATAAAATTTTTGAAAATATATTAAGAGGTAGTTATCCAGATATAAGACTTGATAAAGAAATGATAGTAGAACACTATTATAGTAGTTATATACGTACTTATATTGAAAGAGATGTTAGAGAATTAATTAAAGTTAAAGATGAAAATAAGTTTGTAAAATTTATTACAACCCTAGCAGCTAGAACAAGTGGAGAATTTAATGCGAATGAAATAAGTAGTGATGTAGGTATAGATAATAAAACTGTAGAAGAATGGTTATCAATTTTAAAAAATACAGGAATTATTTATTTATTACAATCTTATACCAATAATAATGTTTCAAGAGCGATTAGAAGACCTAAAATATATTTTATGGATACAGGGCTTGCTTGTTATTTAACAGGGTATACTAATAGAGAAATATTAGAGAAAAGTTCTTATAGTGGGGCTATTTTTGAAACGTTTATAGTTAGTGAAATTATAAAATCTTATACTAATAATGGAATTGATCCTAGAAGACATTTATATTTTTATAGGGATAGTAGTGGTAAAGAAATAGATTTGCTTATAACTGTTAATAACTATGTTTATCCTGTAGAAATTAAAAAGAGTAGTAATCCAGGTAATAAGTCTATTAAGAATTTTGATGTTGTTAGTAAGTTTGGTATGAATGTAGGTAATGGTATTGTTTTATGTTTATGTAAAGAGATACTAGCGATAGACAATAATAATTATTATGTTCCAATAGAATATGTGTAAAATAGAAGAAGTATAATTGAAAATGATTATTTTAGTGGTTATGCATACTATTAAAAATGAAGAATGTTATTAAACCTTTAAAAGTTAATGATAGATAGTTTCAAGTTTATCTTTTAGATGAAAATTATGAGTGGTTAGAAACTATATCCTGATAATGAAAACTATGCAATTACAATAATGTTTGACGATAATAATAATTTAATAGAATATTATTTTGATATAGCAAGAAAAGTGGGAATTTTAAATGGTATTCTTTATGAAGATGGTTTATATTTAGATATGCTTATAATTAGTTAGATAAGTTAAAAGAAAAATAAGTTAATAATTTTAAAAAATTACCTAAATTACCTAATTTAATATATAGAGAGTTTGTTAATAAAGATAAATCATTATAAGTATTGGTAGGAGTAGATTATGAAGAAGATAAGAGTTATATTATTAATTATTTTATGTTTATTAGTAGTAGGATGTGCTAATCCTTTATTAGAAAATGATACTGATACTGATACAGTATCTAATATTAGTGGAGATACCTTAAGAGTTAATTATATTGATGTAGGACAAGGAGATTCTATATTTATTGAACTTCCAAATAATGAAGTTATGTTAATTGATGCAGGAGAAAGTTATGAGGTTGATAACGTTATTAATTATCTTAATAACTTAGGTATCACTAAGATAGATTATGTAGTTGGTACTCATCCTCATACTGACCATATTGGAGGTTTAGAAGATGTAATTAATAACTTTGATATAGGCTCTATTTATATGCCTAATGCTACTTCTACAAGTAAAACATATGAGAGCCTATTAACTGCTATTAATAATAAAGGGTTAAAAGTAAAAACTGCTAAAAGTGGGGTAGAAATTTTAAATGAAGATAATTTAAAGATAGAGTTTATCGCTCCAAATAGTGATAGTTATAGTAACTTAAATAATTATTCTGCTGTAGTTAAATTAACTTATCTAAATAATTCATTTATTTTTATGGGAGATGCCGAAACTTTAAGTGAAAATGAGATAACTAGTGATGTAGATGTAGATGTTATTAAAGTAGGTCATCATGGAAGTGATTCTTCATCAAGTAGTGAGTTTGTTAATAAAGTAAGCCCAGAGTATGCCATTATCATGGTAGGAGAGGGTAACTCTTATAATCATCCTTACCAGTCTGTTATTAATAGATACGAAAACGTTGGAGCGACTATTCTTAGAACTGATTTAGATGGTAATATAGTATGTGATAGTGATGGTGTGAGCGTTAGTTGTAGTGGAGATAATGAGTCTACTAGTAGTAGTGATACAACAAGTAATGAAGATAGTAATATAAGTCTAGTTAGTATTACTTCTCCTGTTAGCAAAGGAAGTGAAGTTACTATTAGTATAAAAGGACTTCCTAACACTACATATGATATAGATGTAATGTATTCAAGTGGTGCTAGTAAAGCAAGTGGTCTTGAAGATAAAACTAGTGATAGTGAAGGTAATGTTAGTTGGACTTTTAAAGTTAGTAGTAATGTTAAGTCTGGTACTTACGATGTTATTATTACTGATGGAGAAGAAAGTGTAACTTATAGTTTAGAGGTGAGTGATTAATGGATGTAATTGTTGATAGAATAGAAGGAGACTATGCAGTTGTTGAAATAGATAAAGGTAATATGGTTAATTTACCAATAGAATTAGTTCCTAATGTTAAAGAAGGAGATGTAGTTACTATAACTATTAATAAAGATAAAACTGAAAAGAGAAAAAAGACTATAGAAGAGCTTATGAATAGTGTTTTTGAATAAATAAAAAGATTACGAAAATTCGTAACTAATTTATTACATTTATGTAAATTTATTTTTTTACAACTAATACTACATCTTTAAAGTAATAATTTAATATTTGTTTATAGTTATAACCTAATTCTGCTAGGTTATCTGCTCCTACAATACTTAAACCTAAACCACTTCCTATACCTCTTGTTACAAATGTAAGATAATCTTTCTTAATAATTATAGTAATATCAGTCGAAGGTAAATTTAAATATACTGCAAGAGTCTTAGCATCTATTTTTCTTCCCCCTAAATCTAATTCTTTTATTCTATTAGAATCAGTAATACTAGTAATCTTTATATCAAAATTATCCCTTTTTAAATTTAATCTTTCAATAAATTCTTTAATACTATAACTTTTTCTTTGTAAATAATTAGGATAAGCTAAGTCCCAAAGACTTTCCTTTTTTACTGTATAAGGATAATCATTATCTTCTTCTGTATAACCATTACTTACTAGATGAGTAAGACATTTAATAGGCTTATTATCATAAATTAAATACTCTCCTTCTGTTTTATCTATTACATCGTTATAAATCATATAATAACTTTTAAAAGTTTCAGGATAAGTTAACTTAAAATAATTATAATTATGATAGGCTAAAGACATTTTATCTAACATTAGTCTATTATCTCTTAAGTTTCTTATAATTTCTCCTCGATATAAAACACATATAGCTTTTAAAACCTCATCTCTTAAAGAAATAGAAATATTTGCAAACATTAAAGATAATAACAACTCTTTTAATGTTAACTTATCATTATTATTTAACGTTATTAACATATTATTATTAAAAAAATTATATTTATCTAATAAAACTGTTTTAGTAGCAATACCATTAATAACAAAAACAATTTTATTACCGTTAAATTTTATATTATAACTCTTTAAATAATTATTTGCTTTTTCCCTTAAAGTATTATCAGTAAATTCATTTGCAAATTCATAAATAGTACTAATATATAAATACAAGACTTCTTCACTATTATTTTTAACAATCTTATAACTATCTAACATAATATCACCTATTTATATAGTGATATATCTATAAAAAAAATATACTTTAATATTCAAAAAAATTAAATTCACTTTTATTATTACATTTTTTTCCTGTTAAATAAGAATAATCTTTAAATACTTTTTTCAAACTTACTTTCTTAGTATCTTTTATATAAGAATTAACATCATCAATCATTTTTTTAGCATCATGTAAAGCGATAGAATATAACTCAATAAAAGATTCATTATGTTTTTCTCTTTTTAGACAAGGATGGAACCAAATATTATGATTATTATTTAAATAATTAAATTTATCTTTTAAAGGGGTATGATAAGATATCGCTTGTAATTTAAAACTCTTATCTTTAGTAAACTTATCAATACTCTTATAACAAAACATTTTTACACCATATTTATCATATCTTAAATACTTTAAAGCTTTATACATATCTTGTAAAGATTTATAATAATATTTAGAAAAATCAGCAAAATCAAAAGTTTCTTTAAAAGTATAATCTATCACTTCAACTAATTCTTTAGAAAATGGTTTTAAGTCAATAGTAAAATCATAAAACTTAAAACTATAGGGATTAATATGTTCTCTTTGTTTAATCATATAATTATCTAAAAAGTTTTCCATTAATTCATGTTTATTTCGATATTTATAAGTAGTAGTATCATTTTCCTTAAATATCCCTGTCTTATAAATTATATAAGGATGTAACTTTGTATCTAAAATATAATGAGAGATAAAACCATAAAGAAAAGCCATAACTTCACTGTTATGATAATAATTATTATATTTTATATAATTAATTAAGTTAATAAAAAACTCTTGTGATTTATTGGTATGAAAATATTTTTGAAAGTCTCTTATACTTTTATCTTTTTTAGATAAAAGATTATAAAAAATGAAACAGTCTGTACTCTGAGAAAACATTCTTAATCTTTTTTTATCATCCATCAATAACTTCTTTAAACCAAGATTTAACATATCATAAAGATCATTAGCAAAATAAGCATGGGTAACAGTTGCAGGCATAGGTTAAAATCAATCCTTTCTCTTTTAAAGTATAACATAATTATTTAATAAGAGCAAAGTATCGTTATTTTTCATAAAAAATT
>CAZJKS010000029.1:0-12526 GCA_964546695.1 uncultured Muribaculaceae bacterium
GAAAAAGCTTAGTTTTTACTTGCTAAACAGAAAAAAGTATGATATTATTTAGGGGCTATATTGTTTAATATAGATTAATTAAGTGGGAAGCAAAAAGTGCATTAAATGCAAATATTGAGATTTAACATTCTTGATATTGAAAAGCTATTATAACCACTCGCGAAAACGAGTAAGAAAGGATGTGTTTTTCGTGGCAAAGAAAGAAGTTGTAAAGAAAATCAAATTACAAATTCCTGCTGGGAAAGCAACACCAGCACCACCTGTTGGAACTGTTTTAGGTCCTGCTGGAATTAATTTACAGGAATTTTGTACTAAGTATAATGATGCAACAAGAGATAAAATGGGAGATATTTTACCAGTTGAGATTTCTATTTATGATGATAGAAGCTTTGACTTTATAATTAAAACTCCACCTACATCATTCTTAATTAAAAAAGTTGCTAAGATTAATAAAGGTTCAGCTAAAGGTAAGAATGAGATTGTTGCGACTTTAACAGATGCCCAAGTTACAGAGATTGCTGAAATTAAATTACCTGATTTAAACTGTTATGATATTGAAGCAGCTAAGAAGATAGTAATTGGAACAGCGAAAGATATGGGTGTTGCCGTAGAAGAGAAAAAAGAAGATTAAAATAAACATATAGGTGATACCTATGTGGGAGGATGTAACACTAATTGCTTACCCCAAATAACCACATAAGGAGGAAAAATAATGAAAAAAAGAAGTAGAAAGTATAGTGAAGCTGCTACAAAAGTAGAGAAGAATAAACTATATACTAAAGAAGAAGCTGTAAAATTAGTTAAAGAAACTAGTATTACTAAGTTTGATTCTTCAGTAGAAGTTGCAATTAATTTAAATCTTGATACTAAAAAAGCTGATCAACAACTACGTGGTGCTATTGTTTTGCCTAAAGGAACAGGTAAGACTAATCGTGTTTTAGTTATTGCTAAGGGTGATAATGCTAAAAAAGCATCTGAGGCAGGAGCTGATTATGTTGGTGATCAAGATTATCTTGATAAAATTGCTAATGAAAATTGGTTTGAGTTTGATACGATGATTGCAACACCAGATATGATGCCTTTACTTGGAAAGTTGGGACGTGTTTTAGGACCAAAGGGTCTAATGCCTAATCCTAAGACTGGTACTGTTACAACTGATGTTGCTAAGGCTGTATTAGATGCTAAAGCTGGTAGAGTTGAGTATCGTACAGATAGTTTTGGTAATATCCATACTATTATTGGTAAGGTGTCATTTTCTTTAGAAGATTTACTAGATAATTTGAATGCTGTTGTTAGTCAGATATTGAGAATTAAACCAGCAAGTGTAAAGGGAGATTATATTAAAAATATTTCTATTTCATCTACTATGGGTCCTGGAATTAAAATTCAAGTAAATTCTTTTGACAAATAATAGATTATAGAATATAATAAATGTGCAAATTAGTTAATCAGTGCCAAAGACAGTAGGTATAAACGTAAATCCTACCGAGGACTATCTTTAAATAAAAGTTCTTGGGAGGTGTCTCTAGAACTTTTTTGCACTGAAAGAAGATAGGAGGAAAAATATGGCTAATCAAAAAATCTTAGCAAAGAAGCAAGAAGTTATTGATGAGATTAAAGATAATGTTAATAATAGTGCTACTTTTGTATTATTTGATTATCGTGGTCTTAGTGATGCAGAAATAAAAGAGTTAAGATGTGCTTTGAGAGAAGCAGGAGCTGTTTATAAGGTATATAAAAACACTTTAATGGCAAGAGCTTTTAATGATTTAGATATTGATGTTAGCTCTGCTTTAGAGGGACCTAGTGCTTTTGCTTATAGTAGCGATCAAATAGCTCCGATTAAAGTATTATCTGATTTTGCGAAAGATCATGAGGCATTAACTTTAAAGATTGGTTATGTTGATGGTGAAGTTGCTGATAAAGCAAAATTATCTGAATATGCTAAGATACCATCAAGAGATGGCTTGCTTACTATGCTAGCTTCAGGTATGATAGGACTTGTTCGCGACTTATCTATCTGTTTAAACTTATATAGTGAACAAAAAGAAGAAAATTAGAGGAGGAATATTATGGCAAAATTAACAAAAGAAGAATTTATTAGCTCATTAAAAGAAATGAACCTTTTAGAAATTAAAGAATTAGTAGATGCAATGAAAGAGGAGTTTGGTGTAGATCCATCAGCTGTTGCTGTTGCTGCTCCAGGTGCTGCTGCTGCTGAAGATGCTGAACCATCTACAGTTACAGTATCAATTACTGATGCTGGAGCTACTAAAGTTGCTGTTATCAAAGTAGTTCGTGAAATTACAGGTCTTGGATTAAAAGAATCTAAAGATTTAGTTGATAATGCTGGTTCACCAATTAAAGAGAATATTTCTGTAGATGAAGCTAATGAAATTAAAGCTAAGCTTGAAGAAGCTGGTGCTACTGTTGAAGTTAAATAAATTTAACTTCTTTTTTTTCTATAATTTTTTCACTTTTTATGATAGACTTATTATAAGGAGGATAATAATATGGAAAATAAAAAGAGTAGAACTGGGTTGCATATCTTTTTAGGTTTGATATTAGGTATAATTATTTGCGGTGGAGTTTTAGCATCATCATATTTTTTAGGTTATCTGACCTTTGATACTTTAGATTCAGTTGAAGAGGATATAGTTTCTGAAGAAACCGAAGTAGATGAGGCTACTTTAGATAGTACTACTGACAATTTAGGTTTTGATTTAACAAAGATAACAAATGCTCTAGAGAATACTTATGTGTTATCTAGAAGTTATGATGGAATAACAGCGACTCTTGATGATACTAAGACAGTAGTAACTATTGGCTTTTATTCTAATATTACAGAAGGATTTGCTTTATATTTACCTGATGGTTATGATGAAGAGTATTTTAATACTACTAAAGAAATTCAATTTACTAAACAACTTAAAGATATTTATATTGGTGGATTTGGTGAGGATCTTTCTAATGATACAATTTTATTTTTAATGGAAGATGGTACGATTGAATATTTACCAATTAGAAACAATTTACAGACAGATCCTGATAATCTTAAATCATATGGTACGTTATCAGATTTAACAGATATTGTTTTGTTTTATTCCGCTACTAAAAATGGAAGTGGTACAACCATATTAGCTCAAGCTTCTGATGGAACAATATATGATTTACAATCTATAGCGGGTGCTACTGGAAATTATTAAAGAGATCTAGTAATAGGTCTTTTTTTATATATAAAGAAAGTTTTTACAATACTTTAGATGGTTTAAATATATTTTTCATTAACTATAAATTACAGTGATGTAAAATTAGTACGATGGCGACTATCGAAGTTTAAGCCTATTTAGAATAGAGGTTACTCTATATAAGAAGTAGGGATTTTTGATGATAACGACATAGGAGTATAATAAAGTTTATTTTATTTCTTTTGTCTATGTTCTTTACATATAATTTAAATTTGTTTTTTTCTATTCTTTTATTTTTTTGATATTAGTGTTAAACTAATAATAGGAGGTGTGCAGATGAAGAAGAAGAAAAGTATCAGTGTCAACATCTTTATAGGGTTGTTATTAGCATTTATAATTTGTATAGTTGTTAGTTTATGTGTATGTAGTTATGCATATAAAACAATTAATGAGTTGAGTGCTACGCAAACTGATGATACTAGTCTTAGCGATGAAGAGGAAGAAGATGATGAAATCTCTTTAGATTTTGATACAAGCTATATTGTAAATGGCAATGCTGATTCTTACACTTTGGCTAGTTATGATAGTT
Source organism: uncultured Muribaculaceae bacterium (assembly GCA_964546695.1). Classification (GTDB taxonomy): domain Bacteria; phylum Bacillota_I; class Bacilli_A; order RF39; family UBA660; genus Onthousia. The sequence goes on from CAZJKS010000029.1 coordinate 3,778, forward strand.
CACTTTATGTTTCAATAGATACAACAGGTATGGTTGCAACTATCAGTTATAATAGAGCTACGCTTTCAAGTACTTATTCTTTGGAATGGGATTTGACTGATGTTTTAGAGGATACAAACGAAAGCCAAACTATTACTTTTGCTCAAAAAGTTAAAGATGTTTATTACGGTACATTAGGACAAGATGTTACTGGTGATATTCTTTTGTTCTTAATGGAAGATGGGACAGTAAACTATATTCCTGTTTATCAAACATTGTCTACAACAGGTGTTGAAGGTTTAGTTTCTTATACTTCAATCACTGATTTAACTGATGTTGTTAAGTTTTATACAGTGGATGCTACTAGTGATGCATCAGGTTATGTTACTGTTTTGGCACAAACATCTAATGGTTCTATTTATGATTTAAATCAACTTATAAATGGAACAGATGACGTGGAGGAGTAATCCTCTTTTTTTGTGTATAAAGAAAGAATGTTTAAAAGCCAAATTTTAAATTTTAAGTTGTTTCATAATAGAACTATATGAAGAAATATTGCAATTTTATAATTGTTCTTGTGAGTAACGATAATAAAATTATAGTACACTTTTTAAGTGAACTATGATTTTTCTTTAAGAAGATATGTTTCTAGATGTCATTAGATGTTTGGAAGTCTATCTATTATTTACATGTATAGTTGAGGTTTTGATGGTAACTTTGAAAAAAAGTGTTGACGAAAACAATTAAATAGTGTATTATAACACTACGAAAGGAGACAAACTATATACTTTTGTATAAAAGCTTGTCTCTTTCTTTGTTTTGAGGTGATGTTAATGAGTCATTACTTTGAGAATGACCAGAATCTCCCTAGTAAATTAAGGAAAATTACAGCAACTATTTTTAATCAGAACTTTATTTTTTATACTGATAATGGTGTTTTTGCAAAAAGTGGTTTGGACTATGGTAGTAGATTGTTACTTGAGTCTTTACCTTTTAATGAATTAAAAGCTCCTATATTGGATGTTGGTTGTGGTTATGGAACGTTAGGGATTGTTATTAATAAGAAAGCTAATTTGGAAGTAGATATGATAGATATTAACAGAAGAGCGATTCATCTTTCTCGGAGAAACATTAAAGAAAATAACTGCTCTAACATATTTGCTTTTGAGAGTAATTGTTATGATGGTGTTACTAAAAAATATAAAACTATTGTTACTAATCCACCAATTAGAGCTGGAAAGAAGATAGTGTATAATATTTTACTTAATGCTAGAGATTATTTAGAAAGTGATGGAACTTTATATTTAGTAATGCGAAAAGATCAAGGAGCTAAGTCGACTATTATCGACCTTAAAAAATATTATGATGTAAGTGTTATTAATAAAAATAAAGGTTTTTATATAATTCGTGCGAAAATGTGTTGACTTGTTGATTAAAGTGTGCTAATAATATAAATTGGCAATGTATTATTTTTGGAATAATAAATGTAAAAAACTATGGTAATGGGGTGAATTTTAGTGTCATATAAAATTATAAAATATGGAAAAGAACGCGAAAGAAGAAATTATTCAAGAATTAAAAATACTTATGAATTGAAAGATTTGTTAGAGATTCAAAAGAAGTCTTATGATAAGTTTATTACAACAGGTATTAAAGAAGTCTTTGAGGATTTATTCCCTGTTGAAAATTTTTCTGGGACACTTTCATTAGAATTTGGTGATTATCATTTTGAAGAGCCAAGATATTCTATTAAGGCCAGTAAAGATAGAGAGACTACTTATGCAGCACCACTTAAGGTTGAAGTGCGTCTTTTTAACCGTGAGACAGGTGAAGTAAAAGAACAAGAGATTTTTCTTGGTGATATGCCTATAATGACTGATAGTGGAACATTTATAATTAATGGTGCAGAGCGTGTTGTTGTTTCACAATTGGTTCGTTCACCAAGTGTTTATTATAATCGTGAAATTGACAAAAATGGTAGAGAGCTAATAACATCACAAATTATTCCACAACGTGGTACTTGGTTAGAGTTTGAAATTGATGCTAGAGAAGTATTATATGTTAGAATTGATAGAACAAGAAAAGTAACGTTAACTACTTTATTACGTGCATTTGGTTTATCTAGTGATGATGATATTTTAAATTTGTTTGGTGATGATGATTTTCTTAAGAATACTATTGCAAAAGATGCTACTAAAAATTTAGATGAAGCTCTTATTGAAATATATGAGAAGTTAAGACCAGGAGAACCCGCTACTTTGGATTCATCTAAAAACCATATAATAACAAGATTCTTTGATGAATTTAGATATGATCTTGCTAAAGTAGGTCGTTATAAATTTAATCGTAAATTAAATGTTGCTGATAGACTTTTAAATCAGACTTTAGCAGAGGATATTGTTGTTTCAGAAGAAGTTAAGTTTCCTAAAGGAACAGTAGTAACTAAAGATGTGTTAGAACAGCTTAGAGAGATTTTTAAGAATGGTTATGGTTTAGAAGAAGTTAAAATAAATGATGAGCTTGATACTTATAATAAAATACAAAAAGTTACTATTTATGATCCTAATGATAAAAAGAAAAAATTAATAGTTATAGGTAATGATCAAAGTATTGATTGTAAACGTTTGACTATTTCTGATGTTTATGCTTCTGTATCATATTATTTGAATTTATTACATGGTGTAGGTAATTATGATGAAATTGATCATTTAGGTAATCGTCGTATTAGGCAAGTGGGAGAGCTTTTACAAAATCAATTTAGGATTGGTATTTCACGTATGGAACGTGTTATTCGTGAGAGAATGACTACTCAGGAAATGGAAGAAGTTACACCTAAAACCTTAATAAATATTAGGCCTGTTACAGCTGCTATGAAGGAGTTTTTTGGTTCATCTCAACTATCTCAATTTATGGATCAAACTAATCCAATTGCTGAACTTACTAATAAAAGAAGACTTTCAGCTTTAGGACCTGGTGGTTTGTCTCGTGATAGAGCGAGTGTAGAGGTTCGTGATGTTAATGCTTCTCATTATGGTAGAATTTGTCCTATTGAGTCTCCAGAAGGACAAAATATTGGACTTATTACTTCACTTGCTAGTTATGCAAAGATTGATGAATATGGTTTTATTATGACTCCATATCGTAAGGTAGTAGACTGTAAAATAACAGATGAGGTTGTTTATTTAACTGCAGATGAAGAACAAGATTATATAATTTCTGAATCAACAGTAAATACTGATGATGATAATACTATTATAGATAAACAAGTAGCGGCGAGATTCCGTGATGAGAATATTCTTGCAAAACCTGAGCAAGTAGATTATATAGATGTATCACCTCAACAAGTTGTATCTATAACTACTAGTTGTATTCCATTTTTGGAGCATGATGATGCAACTCGTGCTTTGATGGGGGCTAATATGCAACGTCAAGCGATGCCACTTTTGAAAACAGAAGCTCCATTTATTGGAACTGGTGTTGAACATGTTGCTGCTAAAGATTCTGGGGTTTGTTTAATTGCTAAAGCTGATGGTATTGTTGATTATGTTGATGCGAAGAAGATTGTTATTGCTAATGCTAAAGGTAAGGATACATATTATCTTGCTAATTTTGAACTTGCAAACTCTAGTATTTGTTCACATCAAAGACCAATTGTTAGAGTTGGTGATAAGGTTAAAATGGGAGATATTATTGCTGATGGTAATAGTTGTGATAATGGTGAGCTTGCTTTAGGAAAGAATGTCGTTGTAGCATTTATGACTTATAATGGATATAATTATGAGGATGCTGTTATTCTTAATGAAAATCTTGTTAAAGATGATAAGTATACTTCACTTCATTTGGAAGATTATGAGATGCAGTGTAGAGAAACTAAGCTTGGACCTGAAGAGATTACTCGTGATATACCTAACGTTAGTGAAGAAGCTAAGAAGAATCTTGATGAGCATGGTATTGTTACTATAGGTACAGAAGTAAAAGAAGGGGATATCTTAGTTGGTAAGGTAACTCCAAAAGGAATGGCTGAGTTATCTAGTGAAGAGAAGTTATTACACGCTATATTTGGTGAGAAGACTCGTGAAGTTAGGGATACATCACTTCGGGTTCCACATGGTGGTGATGGAATAGTTCATGATATTAAGATTTATTCTCGTAAAGATAATGATGAATTACCTGCTGGTGTATCTAAAGTAATAAGAGTATATATTATTCAAAAGCGTAAGATTCAAGTAGGAGATAAAATGTCAGGTCGTCATGGTAATAAAGGTGTTATTTCTTTGATTTTACCTCAAGAAGATATGCCATATTTACCTGATGGACGTCCTGTTGATATAATGTTAAATCCGCAAGGTGTACCATCTCGTATGAATTTGGGACAAGTTTTAGAGTTACATATGGGGTTAGCTGCTAAAAAATTAGGTGTTCATATTGCTACTCCAGTATTTGATGGTGCTCATATTTCGGATATTGAAAATATAATGGCAGAAGCAGGAATGGATCCTGATGGTAAAACTATATTATATGATGGACGTACTGGTGAACCATTTGATAATCGTATTTCTGTTGGAGTTATGTATATGATTAAACTTCATCATATGGTAGATGATAAGTTACATGCTAGAAGTACAGGACCTTATTCTTTAGTTACTCAACAGCCTCTTGGAGGTAAAGCTCAATTTGGTGGTCAAAGATTTGGAGAAATGGAAGTTTGGGCTTTATATGCTTATGGTGCAGCTTATACTTTACAAGAGATGATGACAGTTAAATCAGATGATGTTGTTGGACGTGTTAAAGTTTATGAAGCGATTGTTAAAGGTGAAGAAGTTAATAGAGCAGGGGTTCCTGAATCGTTTAGAGTATTAATGAAGGAGTTCCAAGCTTTAGGTTTAGATATCTCAATAATTAATGAAGATGGTGAAACATTGGGATTGAAACAAATTGAAGAGAATGATGATGATAGTGGTGAGGTTATTGATGAAGAAGTTAATATAACTAAGATAGAAACTGATACTGCTAAAGAAGAATTTTCTTTGCCTGGTAGTGATTTTTTAGAGGAAACTGAAGAGATTGATGCAATAGATATAGATGATGTTGATATTGGTATTGATGTTGATAATCAAGAAGAATTTGTTGAAAGCGAGCTTAGTAAAGGAGATGAAGAATAATGATAGAAGTTAATAAATTTGATGCCATTAGAATTGGTATTGCTTCTCCTGAAAAGATTCGTGAATGGAGTTATGGTGAAGTTAAAAAACCTGAAACGATAAATTATCGTACTCTTCGTCCTGAAAGAGATGGATTGTTTTGTGAGAAAATTTTTGGACCTACAAAAGATTATGAATGTGCTTGTGGTAAATATAAGAGAGTTCGTTATAAAAACATTGTTTGTGATCGTTGTGGGGTTGAAGTAACTAAATCTAAGGTAAGACGTGAGAGAATGGGGCATATTGAACTTGCTAGTCCTGTTTCTCATATTTGGTTTTTTAAGGGTGTACCTTCAAGAATGGGGCTTGTTCTTGATATGAGTCCAAGAGACCTTGAAGAAGTGTTATACTTTGTTAGTTATGTAGTAATTGATAAAGGTAATGCTCCACTTGAAAATAAGCAAACATTATCAGAGAAAGAATATCGTGCATATTATGAGAAATATGGTAATGGTTTTAAAGTGGGTATGGGTGCTGAAGCGATTAAGGAATTGCTTAAGAAAGTAGATTTAAAACATGATATAGATGAGATTAATAAAGAATTAGAAACGGCTCAAGGACAGAAGAGGACAAGACTTTTAAAGAGATTGGACGTTTTAGATGCTTTTTATAAATCTAATCAGAAGCCTGAATGGATGATATTAGATTGTATTCCTGTAATACCACCTGATCTTCGTCCTATGATACAACTTGATGGTGGACGTTTTGCTACGAGTGATTTAAATGATTTATATCGTCGAGTTATTAATCGTAATAACCGTCTTAAAAAACTAATAGATTTGGGTGCTCCTGGTATTATCATTCAAAATGAAAAGAGAATGTTACAAGAAGCTGTTGATGCTTTATTTGATAATGGTCGTCGTGGTAGAAGTGTAACAGGTGCTGGAAATAGAGCTTTGAAATCACTTTCTAGTATGTTAAAAGGTAAACAAGGACGTTTTCGTCAAAATCTATTAGGTAAACGTGTAGATTATTCAGGACGTTCTGTTATAGTTGTAGGGCCATCATTAAAAATGTATCAATGTGGTATACCTAAAGAAATGGCTTTAGAGTTATTTAAACCTCATGTTATAAATGGTCTAGTAGAAAGAGATATTGCTCATAATATTAAGGCTGCTAAAAGATTAATTGAAAATAGAGATCCTGTAGTTTGGGATATTGTAGAAGATGTTATTAAAGAACATCCTGTTCTATTAAATAGAGCTCCAACACTACATAGATTAGGTATTCAAGCTTTTGAACCAATTCTTGTTGGTGGTAAAGCGATAAGACTACATCCATTAGTGTGTCCTGCTTTTAATGCTGATTTTGATGGGGATCAAATGGCTGTTCATGTTCCATTATCTGAAGAAGCACAAGCTGAGGCAAGAATGTTAATGTTAGGGTCTGGTAATATCTTAAAACCATCAGATGGTAAACCTATTGTTACACCTGCTCAAGATATGGTTTTAGGTAATTACTATATAACAATGGAAAAAGCTAATGAAGAAGGAGAAGGTAGAGTATTTAAAGATTCTAATGAGGCTTTAATGGCTTATGAAAGACGTGAAGTAACTCTTCATACTAGAATTGTTGTACCTGTAGATTCTTTTAAATATAAGTTATTTACTTCTTCTCAAAAAGGTAAATATTTGGTTACTACAGTAGGTAAAATTAAATTTAATGAAATATTGCCTGATTCATTTCCATATATTAATGAACCAACAGTTGATAATATTCAAAATATTACGCCTAATAAATTTTTCTTAAAGAAAGGTGCTAATTTTAAAGAAGAGATAAGTAAAATGCCTTTAGTTAGTCCTTTTGCTAAGGGAACACTTGAAAAAGTCATAGATCAAGTATTTAAGCGTTATAAGACAACAGAAACTTCTGAGATGCTTGATAAGATGAAAGACTTAGGATTTTATTATTCAACAATAGCAGGTATTACTATTGCCATGAGTGATGTTGCAACAAGTGAACATAAGCAAGAGTTTATTGATGAAGGACAGAGTTTAGTTAATAAGATAAATAAACAATATACACGTGGTTTAATTACTGAAGAAGAACGTCATGAAAAAGTTATTGAAACTTGGTATAGTGTTAAAGATAAAGTTCAAGCTGAACTTGAAGAGATTTCTAAAGAAGAAGTTGATAATCCAATCTTTATCATGATGCATTCTAAGGCTCGTGGTAGTATTTCACAGTTTACTCAGGTTGCTGGTATGCGTGGTTTGATGCAAAAACCAAATGGAGATCCTATTGAGATTCCTGTTACTTCTAACTTTAAAGAAGGTTTATCTGTATCAGAGTTCTTCTTATCAACACATTCTGCTCGTAAAGGTAGTGCTGATACTGCTTTAAAAACAGCAGATTCAGGTTATTTGACACGTCGTCTTGTTGATGTTTCTCAAGATATTATTGTTAAAGAAGAAGATTGTGGAACTGAACAAGGACTTGTAGCTCGTGCCTTTATTAATGAAAAAAGTGGTGCTGTTATAGAGAGTTTGTATGACCGTATTGTTGGTAGATTTGCTAGTAAGAAAGTAATTAATCCTGAGACTAAGGAAGTTATTGTAGATAAAGATGAATTTATTAATGAAGCGAAAGCTGATAAAATAATAGCAGCAGGAATAGAAGAAGTAGAGATTAGATCAATTCTTACATGTAATACTGAGAAAGGTGTTTGTCGTAAGTGTTATGGTAGAAATCTTGCTACTGGTAATGTCGTTGAAACTGGAGAAGCTGTTGGTGTTATGGCTGCGCAATCAATTGGTGAGCCTGGTACTCAGCTTACAATGCGTACATTCCATACTGGTGGTGTTGCTGGTGGAGAAGATATTACTCAAGGTCTTCCACGTGTTCAAGAGTTGTTTGAAGCACGTATACCAAAAGGTAAAGCTACTATTGCAGAAATTGATGGTAAAGTTACTAAAATTGCTGAAGATCATGGTAAATATAAAATTAGTATTACAAATAAAGTTGAGACTAAAGAACATACTACAAACTATGGTGCTAAGTTATGTGTTGAAAAGGGTGATATGGTAACTTGTGGAGATAAGTTAACTGAAGGAGCTGTTTCACCTAAGGAATTACTTGATGTAACTGATCCTATTACAACTCAAGAATATATTTTAAAAGAAGTACAAAATACTTATCGTTCTCAAGGTGTTGATATTGCTGATAAACATATAGAGATTATTGCACGTCGTATGATTTCTAAGATTAGAATTGTTGATGGTGGAGATACTAAGTTCTTACCTGGATCTCTTGTAAACTTTAAAGAATTTACAGAAGGAAATAAAGTAGTAATAATTAGTGGTAAACGTCCTGCTACAGGTCGTCCTGTATTACTTGGTATAACTAAAGCTTCACTTGAAACTGATTCATTCTTATCTGCGGCATCTTTCCAAGAGACTACAAGAATTTTAACTGATGCATCTATTCATGGTAAAGTAGATCATTTAGAAGGATTAAAAGAGAATGTTTTGATTGGTAAATTAATACCAGCAGGAACAGGATTGAAAAAATACCGTGATGTAGATTATACTTTAGAAGATGAATTTGCAGATGAAGAACCATTAGAAAAA
>CAZJKS010000030.1:0-12457 GCA_964546695.1 uncultured Muribaculaceae bacterium
GGCACCATTGGGAAATCTGTTCGAACTATTCGAACTTTTGATATAGGAATCAATCAGAAATGATTGATTCCAGACTGGTTAAAAATTGCTTTGTCAACAGTCTGAGAATACGACTACTTTGATTAGTTGTATTCTTTGTTTATACTAAATTTTGATAATTTAGAAACACACTTGCACATTGACAAAATCAATGAAAGTGTGTAAAAGGACTTGTCCTTTTAAAGCCTATATATTATCTACATAATGATCAAAGTATAAAAAATTATGGTATAATTTTATCAAATGATTTTTGGAAGTAAAAGAATGCTTAAATTAGAATGGAATCTACAAGAAATATTTATTAATAATCAATCATTTTACGATGAGATAAATAATGTGAAACAATTACTAGAAGAAATTAAAAGGTATGAAAGTACCGAATTAGATTCTACTTTACTACTAAACTTGTTAGATAAGAAATGGGAAATAAAAGAAAAAAGTAATATTATTTTAATTTATGGCTCATTAATGTATTACAAAAATGTTAATGATGATGAATGCATTGAATTAAAAAGAGTGGCAGAAACATTTAATAATGATGTAAATATTATATTAAAATTTATTGATAGAAAAATATTAGATTTAGGACTTGAAAAAGTTTCTAATTTTATTGTTGAAAATCCTAAATTAGAGATTTATAAATTATCATTACATAATTTATTTAGACTTAAAGAACATATACAATCAATTGAAATAAATCAAAAAATAAAAGAAAATAGTGATAGCATAAATGAACAATTAAGTATATATAATAATTTACTTAGAGATATTGAATATGGAAGTATAAATGTAGATGGTGAAGAAGTTAAAATAACATCATCTAATTTTGCAAAATATATTTCTTCTAGGGATAGAAAGACGAGAAAGCAAGCATATTTTGTTGTTAATAATGCCTTCCAAAAAGAAAAAGATAATTTTGCAAGTTTATTAAATAAAATTTATGGATGTAGAATAGAAAATTCTATTTTAGAAAAATACAATTCTGTTTTGGAAAAAATATTGTTTGAAGAAAATATTAATCCTGAAATCATAAGTAAATTAATTGAATCAGTAAATAATAACTTAGGTCTTATTCAAAAATATTTAAAAATAAAATCTGATTCACTTGAAATCGAAGAACCTCACTTATATGATTTTGATGTTCCATTAGATAGTAATTTAAAAATCAAATATTCATTAGAAGAAGCAAAAAAAATAATTTTAAGTGCATTAGAACCATTAGGTCAAGAATATATTGAAGTTGTCAAAACATTATTTGATGGTCATATAGATGCTGAACCAAATGAAAATAAACATCAGTCAATAACTTTTTCTTGGAATACATATTCTTTTATGAATTTTAAAGGTGCATATATTGATCTAAAAAACATGATTCACGAAATAGGCCATATCGTTAATTACTACTTATCTAAAAAAGAACAACCATTTATATATGAAGATAGTACAATATTTGTTGGAGAGACAGCTTCTATCGTAAATGAAATTTTATTAAATAGGTATTTATATAAAAATGCTAATACTGAAGAAGAAAAAATAATTTATTTAACCAAAGAAATAGAAAATTATTTTTCATCCGTATTTAAGCAAACAATGTATACTGAATTTGAAAATGATTTGTATAAAATTAGAACGAATTCTCAACTAACACCTGAGATTTTATGCGAAAGATACATTAACATTTTAAAGAAATATTATGGTAATAATATAGTTTATGATGAAATAGCAAATACCGAATGGACTAGACTTGGACATCTATATAGATGGAGTTACTATCCATATAAATATGCTACAGGCCTATTGATGGCAAGTGTGGTTGTAGATTCTTTAGTTGATAAAAAATCATTATCAAAAGAAGATTATATTAAATTCCTATCAGCAGGAAGTAGTCAATATTCATTAGATTTATTAAAAATACTTAATATTGATTTAGTAAATACCAATATAATAGAATCAGGATTTAATATAATGGCAGAAGATATAAAAGAATTACAAAAAGTTTTATCCTTAAACAAAAAATGATTTTGTAAAAAAGAATTACTGTTGTAATATAGTAGTTAATAGTTATTACTAACTATTTCTTTTGTCCTAGATTTTGTTCTACTTCTTCTCTTAGGATACCATATTGATAATTACTCGAACTAGAAATAGTTCGTTTTTTAATTTTATGGTCGAAAGGTGGTCGAAAAGTGGTCGAATAGATTGATAATATTTTGGGATTTGTATATAATAATATTAGGTGATGAAAATGTATAAAGAAGATCAAGAAACAGAATTAAAAGTTGAACTTACAAAAGATATAAAAAAAGAAATTGTTGCTTTTGCAAATACAAATGATGGAACCATTTATATTGGTATAGATTAATGGAAAAATTATTGGTTTAAAACAAGCTGAAAAGGATTTAGAAGCATTAAGTGGAATGATTCGTGAAGGAATTAAATCCGATTTGACACTTTATACAAAAATATATATTGAAAGAGTTGAAAATAAGGATATAATCATAGTTAAAGTCAGTAAAGCTCCAAATAAGCCATACTATCTATCTGATAAAGGATTAAAATCATCAGGAGTTTATTTAAGACATGGTAATGTATCAGTTCAAGCAAATGAAGAAGTTATAAAAAGACTGTTAATAGAAAGCAATAGTAATACTTTTGAAAATAATGTTTCAAAAGTACAAGATTTACACTTTGAATATTTAAAAAATATTTTTAAAAGCCACAATATTGAAATTGATAATAGCAAATTTAAAACATTAAATATTATAAACTTAAATGATGAATACACAAATTTAGGTTTGCTTTTATCAGATGAGTGTCCTTATTCAATAAAATGTGCAATTTTTAATGGAAATAGCAAATTAGAATTTAGAGATAGAAAAGAGTTTACTGGTTCTGTTTTAAAACAAGTAAATGATACATTTGAATATCTTGATTTATATAATAAAACAAAAGGTAAAATTGTTGGGCTTGAAAGAATTGACACTAAAGATTATCCAGAATATGCACTTAGAGAATCATTATTAAATGCAGTTATACATAGAGATTATAATTTTACTGGGAGTATATTAGTATCATTATTTGATGACCGTTTTGAAATCACTTCTTTGGGAGGCCTAGTCAAAGGAATTAGTATGAAAGATTTATACAATGGTGTATCTGAATCTAGAAATCCCAATTTAGCTAATATATTTTATAGATTAAAATATGTTGAAAGTTTTGGTACTGGTATTGGAAGAATCATGGAATCTTATAAAGAATATGATAAGGAGCCGTTAATATCAAATACCCAAAATACATTTAAAGTAACTTTATATAATGTTAATTATGTAGATAAAAATAATATAAAAATATTACCTACAAATTTAACTCAAGAAGAACAAATTATTGAATATTTAAAGAAAAATAATAAAATAAATAGATTAATTGTAGAATCTTTATTAGATGTTTCAAAAACTAGGGCTAATGATATTTTAAATAAGATGATAAATGATAATATTTTAATTCAAAATGGTACTGGTAAAAATACATATTATGTGTTAAAATGAAATCAGATTGATTTTATATGTCAGATTATCAATTAGTTGTAGGTAACTTTCCCAATGGCACCATTGAAAAATTAATCGAACTAGAAATAGTTCGTTTTAATATGCTTTAAGTGTCTAAATGTATTGATAATATTACCTGTTTTGTATATACTATGATTGTGTGATAGAAAACGTATAAAGAAGATGAATATACAAAGTTAAAAAGTATTTTAATTAAAAACAGGACAACAAAATAAAATTTGTTATCTCTTTTGTTCATAATTTATCTTTTCATTAATATATTTTTAAGATATAATTAAACCATAATATTGGCAAGGAGAAAATTAAAATGAAGAAAAAAAATATTATAGTTACAATTATAATTATTGTAACAGTGGCACTATTAGTAGCAGGAGGTATTATAGTCTATCAAAACTATGCTAATAAAAAGAGAATATTAACATCATTTACCGAACTAAAATCTGCTTTAGTTGAAACATTTAATATAAAAGAAGAAAAAACATCTTCCCCATTAAAGTCAACTACTACAGGTAAAAGCTCTTTATATATTAATCCCCTATTTGGTAATAGTATATATGGTACTGATATTATAATTGAAAATCTAAATAATACTATTTTAAATTATGAATACTGTATTGATACAGATAGTAAAAAAATGTATTTAGACGCTTCCCTATTACTTAACGATGAGGTAATATCAGGTATTAATTTTTATCAAACAGAAGATATAAGTTATATTTTCTTAAAAAATATTTTTGATAAATATATTATGATAGATGATAATGATTTCTTTAGTTCTTTAGAAGAAAACAATGATGTTTATGATGATATTAGTTATATCTATGATAAGATGATAGAAACCCTTATTAATAATATTAATTCTCATGATATCAAAGTTAGTAGTGAAAATAACTTAAAGAAAGTAAGTCTTGAGCTTGATAATGAAAGACTAACAGAATTAAGTAATATTATGATAGAAGATTTACAAAACGATGAAAAAGCTAAAGAAATACTTGGTACTAGCTTAGATGATATTACTACAATTTATAATGATAGTAAAAATAATAGTGTCAATAATGAAATAAATTCCATATATTATAACATTTATTTAAAAGGAAATGATATTGTTACCTATCAACTAGGAATAGATAATAATTCCAATAATTATAATATTGAATTTAACAATAATGATGAAAAGAGTTTTGTTATTAATAGTGATAATATAGAAGTATTCAAAGCTACTATTGAAGAAAATAGTAATATGACTACTATTAATTTAAGTAATTATGGAAATGATTTAGGAGAAATTATAATTAATGATAATAGCATCAGCTATAATTTTACTGATACTTCTACAAATATAAAATATAATGCTAGTATAACTAGTACTAAAGATGATAATTTAACTACTACAACATTTGAAATCAATATGTCTGATAGTATTAATACCATTAATGTATTCACATTAACAGATATAAGGGAAACCAAAGAAAATGAAGCCAACTTTTCTAATATTGATACTACAAATAGTATTGATATTAATAGTCTAACAGAAACTGATATTAGTACAATTGAAACTAATTTAATGACTGTTATATATAACATTATGGGAATTGCAACATAACAAAAGAAGCGAAATGCTTCTTTTATTTAACTTCTTATAAAATGGTGTTCACGACAGGAATTGAACCTGCGACCTCTTCCTTCGGAGGGAAGCACTCTATCCTACTGAGCTACGTGAACATAACTAAATTATAGCATTGCTTTACTCATTTGACAATTATTAACACATATAATTTGACAAACTACTAAGCTTAGACATAAAATACTATTAAGGATAAGTTAGATGGAGGTAATAATTTATCTTAGCGCCAGAACCAGTTTGGTTGACGAGGTTGGTAACTATCGAAAATTCGGCGGATGTTATCACGGCTACTAGTCGTAAGATATATGACAAAAAGTAAAATCAAGATTACAACAAAACATATATCAAAGTAGTAAGGAGAGTTTATGTGTGGAATCGTTGGGGCAATTTCTAAAAATAGAAATATATTGCCTATCTTAATTACGGGATTAAAAAATCTTGAATATCGAGGTTATGACTCTGCCGGAGTTGCATACCTTAAAAAAAATAAAATTAATATTATTAAGACTAGTGGTAAAGTAAATAAACTAGTAAGCAAGTTAAATAATAATGAGAAAAGTAATATTGGTATCGCTCATACTAGATGGGCTACTCATGGAAAAGCAGATAATATTAATGCTCATCCTCATCAAGTTAAACATATTACTATAGTACATAATGGTATCATTGAAAATTTTGAAGAGATAAAAACAATGTTAGAAAAAGAAAATTACACGTTTAAATCAAATACCGATACAGAAGTAGCTTGTGCCATTTTAAATTATTACTATGAGAAATTTAATGATATAGATAAGACAATTAAAACTTTTATGGAAAAGATAATTGGTAGTTATGCTATTCTTATGATTATTGATAATGACATAGATAATCTTTATGTAATTAAAAAAGAAAGTCCCTTAGTAATAGGTATTAATGATAAGACTAATATCATCGCTAGTGATATTAGAGCCATATTAAAATATACTAATAAATACTATATATTAGATGATTTTGAATATGCTAAAGTTAATAATAATGAAGTTGTAATTAAATCATCCAAAGGAGATATCTTAAATAAAGAATTACATACTATCGATATAAAAGAAAGTGATAATTCTAAAGGTCATTATAAACATTATATGCTAAAAGAAATAATGGAACAAAAAACTACTATTCTAAAGACCGTTTTACCATATATAGAAGATGGTATAAAATCATTAGAGAAACTACCTGATTTATCTATCTACAAAGAAATAGCAATTGTTGGTTGTGGTACTGCATATCATGCTGGTTTAATTGCTAAATATTTATTTGAAGAAATTACTAATACTAAATGTAATTTATATTTAGCAAGTGAATATCGCTACCAAAATAATTTTTTAACTAAAGATACACTAACAATCTTTATTTCTCAATCAGGTGAAACTGCTGATACTATTTCTGCTATCAAATTAGTTAAAAATAAAGGTTGCCCTACTCTAGGTATAATAAATGTTTTAAATAGTACTATCTCATATTTAGTAGATGAATGTCTATATACAAAAGCAGGTAGTGAAATAGCAGTAGCATCTACTAAAGCTTATACTGCTCAAGTAGCACTATTATCAGTATTAGCATTAGCACATGGATATAGAAATAAAACTATTAATGAAGATGAAGTTATTAATGTAATAGAACAATTTAAGGAAATAGATAAATATATAGAGCCTCTTTTAAAGAATAAAGAATATCTATCTATTGCTAAAAAAATATCTAAAGAAAAAGATATCTTTTATATAGGTAGAAGTCTTGACTATTATCTTAGTATGGAAGGAACTTTAAAACTAAAAGAAATATCCTACATTCATAGTGAAGCTTATGCAGCAGGAGAACTAAAACATGGTACTATTTCTTTAATTGAAAAAAATACTCCTGTCTTTGCAAGTACTACTATACCTAAATTAAGATCAAAAACAATAAGTAATTTAAAAGAAGTATTAGCAAGAGGTGCAAATGTATATCTAATAACTGATGATAATTATAAAGATGATAAATTTACAATTATAAATATTCCTAAAGTATCGCTTTTTATTAAACCAATATTAGTAATCATACCCTATCAATTAATTGCCTATCATACTGCTAATATAAAAGGTAATGATATAGATAAACCTAAAAACTTAGCTAAATCTGTTACAGTAGAATAATCTATGATATAATAGAAAAGCGAAAGAGATGGTTTAATGGAATATTATAATATCAAAAACGAAAAAATAACTATTGATAACAAAGTACTAAACGAAAAAATAGGTCATGGTTATTGTGCTACTGTCTATAAATATAAAGATGGTTTATGTCTAAAAATATATGATAGAAAAACTTGTTATAAAATAAATACTCTAGAAACAACAGTTTATGAAAAAATTAAATGCATAGATAATCCAAGTTTAGTAGAAATCAAAGAATTATTATATAAAAATTTAGCTAATAGATATAATGCTGATGCATATATTCTTAAATATTATGAGGAAAAATATAATAGTATTTTAGATGTACCAAGTGATTATCTATTATATAGTTTAGAAGAAATTTTAAAATTACAAGAAAAATTAAGTAAAAACAGAATAAGAGCATTTGGTTTAAAAAGAGAAAATGTTATATTAAATGATAAAAATATAATTTTAATTGACCCAGACAGATGGTTTATTAATTATTTAGATGATGAAAGTGAGATTTTAAAAGTAAATATAAATAATATAATGGGAATGTTTTCCGATATAACTTTGGACAGTTTAAGAACTGAATGTATAGATTTACTTATTGAAAGTGATTCATATTATTATGCAAGTAAACTTTTCCCTCTTACATGCAAAAGTAGTAGAGCACTAAAAAATCTAGAAAGAAGACTTAAAGGTCATGAAAATATAAAATCATATGTTTATAGAAAGAAAAAATAGACACTTTATGTATCAATTATGAAAAAAATAAAAAAAACATTGTCAAAACCAAATATTTGTGATAACATAATTACGTTATCACTTGGCGAGATAGCTCAGTTGGCTAGAGCGTTCGGTTCATACCCGAAAGGTCGAGGGTTCGACTCCCCCTCTCGCTACCAATTAATAATCACTAGGCTCCACACCTAGTTTTTATTTTTAAAGGAATAGTTATTTTTTTTTAACTATTCCTTTTTCATTACATATTAAATTATTACTATATTTTTTTATTATCAAATAGATCTCTATCTATTAAACTAAATCAAGACTCTTTATCTATTTTACTTTTATTTACTATACTAATACTTTTATCTTTTCCCTACCCTCATCTATAGACCTATCTATATTATCTTTAGTTTTATCTATTTCCTTAAGACTATCATTAACACTATCTTTAATATCATCTATAAGTTCAAATATCATTACAAATTCTTTATTTTTTATATAATTACTATACTTAGATTTTATCTCTTCTTCCACCTTTTCTATATTATCTAAATTACTAATAAGACTTTCTTCTATATTTTTAGCATTATCATAATACTCTTCCAAAGAATTTATATAATCATTACATAAATCTATATAACTAGTATTCTTAAATGACAATTCTCTTAATATTCTATAAGAAAGATATGTAGCAAGAAGAGTTCCAATAACATTATGATTATTTTTAAAAGATAAAAAACTCCCTAAGGCAAGTAAAGCTTTACTACCAAAACTTAGTTGACTACTTTCCTCTTTTTCTAATTTATTAAATGTAATATTTAAATTAGCTTCAGTACTAACCCTTAAATCATCAAGAATTTTACCTGTAGTTTTTAACTCTTTAGCAATATCATCAAATTCTTTAATATTATCTTCCCTACTAGATAAATCTTCTTTAATATTAGCAAATTCTATATCCTTAGCTTTAATCTCATTAGCTAATATTTCTTCTCTTAACTTAGCTTCTTTATATTCCTTATATAAAAGATATATTTCCTCTAAATTAGAATTTCTTTTTAATAAAGAAATTACATAATCATATAAATCTTTATTATCTTCCCTTATCTCTTTTAAAATTTCTTTAACTTTATCTAATTCTTCCTTTTTAGTAATATAGGAAACTTCACTAATCATCTTATTATATTTAAGACTATTCTCTTCATTTTTTTCTCTTATATTATTTAAATACATCTTAACATCCATACAAATTCCTCACTCATTCATATTATATTATACAATAAAACTCTTAATTAGGATATAAACTTTTACGAGTATTTTTTCTATCTTTGGCCTTGATATTATAAACTTAGGCTTATCTCTCTCTATTTCCCTAACAACTTCTTTAACTAACTTGCTATAATCAACCACTTCTAACAGACTAAACATTATCTTTTGATACTTACTCATAGCTATAGCCTTATCCTTAAGAATATATTCATCAAAACCTTTATTATTAATCATTAAATCATTAAACCCTGTATAATAAGCTCCAGGTAAGATTAAAGATATACTTACATTAATTTTCTGATATAAAAGTTCTAATCTAAGTGTATTAGCAAGATTATATAGATATAATTTACTAGATGTATAAAAAGAAAGATAAGGTAAAGGTAAAAAGGCAGCAAGTGATGAAGTTATAAAGACTTTCCCAGTCTTATTATGATAATAACAATATCTTAAATACCTCTGTAACAATCTAAAATTACCTTTAATATTAACATCAATAGCTTCATTAAATCTTTCATTAGATATCTCTAAAATACTACCTCCATTACCAATAGAAGCGTGTAATACTAAACAATCTATATCAAGTTCATCTATTATAGAAAAATCATTATCTAATAAATTTAATACTAAAGGAAACATAATAATCTTCTTTCTATTAAGCATCTCATCTAAAGTCTCTTTTTCTAATAAAGTTTTACATCCTGCATAAACAATATGTCCTCGTAAAGCTAAAGACTCACTTAAATTATATCCAATATTACTTCTAGCACCTGTTATTAATATATTCATAATTATCACCATTATTAATATAACCAAAAAGACCTCTATTATTTAGAAGTCTTCTTAAATATAACAAAGGATACACCTTTTTTCTCGTTTTTAACTTTAATATCATAATTCATTAGCAATAAAGTTTTTTTGACTATTGAGAGTCCTAATCCAAATTCACCCTTAATACCTTTCCGGAACGGAGTAAAGATTCCATCAAGAAGAGTATCATCAATATTAGGACCATCATTATATAAGGTTAAACGGTTATTTTTGGCAGTAATTTTAATTGTAGACCCAGCATATCTCATAAAGTTAGCCAATATATTATCAATAACAGTCTCAAAGTAATCATAAGTACCATAAAATTTACTATTCTTATCAAAAGAAACTTCAAATTTTATATCTTTTCTTCTAAACTTAAACTCTTTAATCGCTGTATTAATAATTTTCTTAATATCAACTAACTCATAGTCTACCTTTTTGTCATCTTTTAAATAATCTAATTTATTCAAATAAAGAAGTGAATGAACTTTTAATTCAAGCTTATCTGTTTGTTCGCCAATAACATCAATAACAGTATTAGCATCTTCAATTTTATCATTATAAGCTTCTATATATGATTTTATTACGGTGAGAGGTGTTTTAAAATCATGTGAAATATTTTGATACATTTGATTGCGGTATTCTTCTTGGTTTTTTAAAGATATCCGCATATCCTCAATAGCCAATTCTAATGAACGCATTTCATCGTCAATTTGAAATGATATACTATGATCATAGTCATCATTGTCTATATTATCAATTTTTAATTTTAACTTTTCTATTTTACGAACAATAAAGCTTCCCCAAAAGATTAAGATAAGAGCTATGATTAGAAAAGCTAGTATTACTACAGGAAAGACAGCGTTTAATATATCTTGTTTAGTCTTTTCTATATAAGTATCATTGGTAAGAGCTATTTTAGTAACATCATCATTATGGAGTGTATAATAATAATAAATTTGATTTTTATAAATAAATTTCCCGTAATCATCGGTAAATGAATCCATAATATCACTAACATCATCAAAGTCAATAATATCATGAATATTATCTGAATATGCAACAGTATCTCCAATCTCATATAAATAAGCAATCTCTGTTGTAACTAAATCTTCATCTATATCTGATTGAACAAATTCAAGAGGTTCACGTAAATAACTATATATATAACTTTCTGCTGAAGGAGCTATTACTTGAGGTAAGATAATACCAAGTGTTAGAAAGAAAGCTAGAAACACTACTATTATTAAGATTAATAACTGATGAGATAACTTATTAAAATAGTTCATAATTAAGCCGATAATCTATATCCATATCCGTAAATAGTATTAACGTTTAATAATGGCATTTTCTTCCTAAGTCTTCTAACTAAATCATCTACAGCTCTATCACTACCAAAGTAGTCAACTCCCCATACAACATCAAGAATATCTTCTCTTGAAAAAGATTTATTAATGTTTTCTACAAGTAAAATAAGTAAATCAAACTCTAAAGTCGTAAGCTTAATAGTTTTATCTTTAATACTAACAACTCTTTTATCTAAATCAATTGTATAATCTAAGTAGTTTATAATATTAGCCTCATTAGTTTGATAAACTCTTTTAATAATATTATTTACTCTTAATACGAGTTCTTTACTAGAATAAGGTTTAGTAATGTAATCATCGCTACCTAATTCAAGGCCTAAAATTCGATCCAAATCCTGGTCTCTCGCTGATGTAAATATAACAGGTACAAGGGGATATTTTTCACGAATCGCTTTGATTACATCATATCCATTAATATCATCTCCTAACATAATATCAAGTATCCAGACATCGACTTTGTTACCAATATAATTAATTGCATCGCTTCCTTTTGTAAAAGTAACAACATCATAGCCTGCTTTTTCTAAATACATTTTTACAACTGTCGCTAAATCAGTTTCATCTTCAACTAAACAAACTTTATACATAACACCACCTACCCCTAGTATAACATTAATTCAAGTTTTTGCCTATATAGGCATTACCACTCTCCTTTCATCAACTAAGATTTATGTAAAAAAACTATAGTTGTAAACATACGTTAATTTTTTCTATACATTTACCACTTCCTTTCTTTTACACATTAATCATATCAATTAAAAGTGTAATAATTATAAAAGAAATGTGGGAAATTATGGGAATTATAATATATTAACCATACAACTCTTCTTCAGTTGAAACTTCATAAGGGTTTTCACTTGTTCCATCACCATTAGATACTAC
>CAZJKS010000031.1:0-12107 GCA_964546695.1 uncultured Muribaculaceae bacterium
TTACCATTACATTTTATGTAAGTAAAGATTTTTTTAAAAGAAAAGAAGAAACTATAACTGTTCTTCTAATAATTTAAGTTTAGCTTCTTCTTCTTTTAATTTTTCTCTATCAAGATTAACTATATTCTTAGGAGCTTTATTAACATAATTTTCATTACTAAGTAGTTTTTTACGTCTATTAATAGAGTCTTTTAACTTCTTAATATCAGCTTCTAACTCTTCTTTATTAACTTCATTTTTAAAGAAATATGTAATATCAATTAAACTAGATTTATAATTAATAGATTGATAATCTTCTAAAGACTCCTTAACTATTAATTCATCTGTAATCTTTAATTGTGATTTATAAATATATTCTAAATCACTATTAGTAGTAAACATCACTAAATCATCTTTTTTAATATTATTAGTGGCCTTTAAATTTCTTATTTCTCTTAAGTCAACGATAACTTTAGAAATTTCTTCTTTTTCTTTATCAAACACAGTTTCACTATCATATTTAGGATAAGTACTAATTACAATAGACTCACTATCTTTAAATGGTAACATAGAATAAATCTCTTCTGTTACATAAGGCATAAATGGATGAAGTAGTTTTAATATTGTCGTTAATACATCAAGCAATACTGCTTTCGTTGTATCATTCATATTAGCTTTACTTAACTCTATATAGTTATCACAAAAATCTTCCCAAATAAATTTATATAACATATTACCAACATTATGGAAATCATAACTATTCATATTTTTAATAACATCTTTTATTAAGTTGTTTTTTAGTGTTAATATCCATTTATCGGCTTTAGTTAAATTTTGATAATCATAGCCTGCTGTTTTTATATCTTCAAGATTCATTAGAACATAACGAGAAGCATTCCATAACTTATTAATAAAGTTCCAAGTAGACTTAACTTTCTCTTCATCATAACGCAAATCTGTACCTGGAGCAGTATTTGTTGTTAAGAAAAATCTAAGAGAATCAGCACCATACATATCAATAACGTCCATTGGGTCTACTCCATTACCTAAAGACTTACTCATCTTACGTCCTTCTTTATCACGGATAAGTCCATGGATAAGGCATTCTTTAAATGGACGCTTATCAGTAAACTCTAATCCTTGGAAAGTCATACGATTAACCCAGAATGGAATAATATCATAACCAGTTACTAAGACATTATTAGGATAATATCTTTTGAATAAATCCGTCTCTTCAGGCCAACCTAGTGTTGAAAATGGCCATAATGCAGCTGAAAACCAAGTATCTAGGACATCTTCATCTTGAACCCAACCATCACCAGCTGGCTCATCCATTCCAACATAAACTTCATCGCCTTTATACCAAGCAGGTATTCTATGCCCCCACCATAATTGACGAGATATACACCAGTCGTAAGTAATTTCCATCCAGTGATTCATTGTTTTTTCATAACGAGTTGGGACAAAGTTTACTTTAGTATCTTTATTTTTTTGATTTGCAAGAACTCTATCGGCAAGAGGTCTCATCTTAACAAACCATTGTTTAGATAAAGTTGGCTCAACTACAGCATCACTTCGCTCACTATGTCCAACATTATGAGTCATCTCTTCAATACTAATAAGTAGGTCTTGTTTCTTTAAATCTTCTACTAATTTTTCACGACACTCTTCTCTAGTCATTCCTTCATAACCAGGAGCATTCTCATTCATAGTAGCATCAAGATTCATAATAACAACACGTGGTAGATTATGTCTCATTCCTACTTCATAATCATTAGGGTCATGTGCTGGAGTTATTTTAACAACACCAGTTCCAAATTCAGGGTCTGCATGAATATCCCCAACAATAGGTATTTTTTTATTAACAATAGGTAAAATTACTGTCTTACCAATTAAATGTTTATATCTATCGTCAGAGGGATTTACTGCAACTGCAGTATCACCAAATAAAGTCTCAGGACGAGTAGTTGCCACGTCTAAATAATCATCAGTACCAGTTATATAATATTTAATATGATAAAATGCACCTTTATCCTCTTTATAAATAACCTCTTCATTAGATAAAGCCGTCATTTGTACTGGATCCCAGTTAATAATTCTCTCTCCCCTATAGATTAAACCTTTCTCATAAAGCTTAACAAAGACATATCTAACTGCTTTACTAAGTCCTTCATCTAATGTAAATCTTTCTTTCGTATAATCAAGACTAAGTCCAAGTTTTGCCCACTGTTCATGTATAGTAGTAGCATACTCATCTTTCCACTCCCAAGCGTGTTCTAACCATTCATCACGAGTTATACCACGAGGATTAATTCTCATTTCTCTTAATCTTTTATCAACTTTTGCTTGAGTTGCAATACCAGCATGATCCATTCCTGGAACCCACAAAGTATCATAGCCATTCATTCTTTTATATCTAATAATAATATCTTGAAGTGTTGTATCCCAAGCATGTCCCAAATGTAGTCTTCCTGTAACATTAGGTGGTGGTATTACAATACAAAAAGGTTCTCTACTCTTATCTTTATCTCCTTTAAAATATCCTTTATTTACCCAGTTATTATACTTAGCTTTCTCTACTTCCTTATGATTATATTTCTTATCTAACATTATTCTTCTCCTCTCTTTTCTTTTTATATTCATCATATCTTTTCTTAATTTCTTTTTCTATTTTTTCTAAATCATTAAATTCATCTTTATATAAATCTTCATCAATCCGTCTAATAAACAGGAAAGATACATTATCATAATTTAATAATTTGTCTTTATTATTAACAAAATAATTATATTGCCTTTTAGTAACTACTTCTGGTACAAATGATAATATAGTATTAATAGAATCTGCTATATTATAACAAAAATGTCCTAGACTAGCCATCGTAAGAGGTGCTATATAAGAGTCATTTTCATTAAATTTATAATCTAAATGATATTTATCAGAAAAATCTTGATATTTATCGACATGATTTTCATTACCAACAATAAGCTCATCAAAAATTTCATCTTCTATCTGCTCTTCATCTTGGACAATAATGACTCGCCCTTCTACTCCTAAACTTTTTCTATAATTTAAATATCTTTTATTTAACACGGCTATCTCTTCATCAATATTTTCTATATTTTCTTCTTTTACTTTATCATTTATTAAACTATAATTATTAAAACCTACATAATCATAATTTTTAAAACTTTCTAAATTAGTATCTAGCCATCTTTTTTGATTAGTAGTTAAAAGCTCTGGAATATAAAATACTGCTATATCCATAAAATCCCAACTAGTTTTAATAACCATATGTCCATCTATTGTAAGCCTAGCTGGTGCTATATTACTATCATCATCACTAAATGAATATGGAAGATTATAAGTATCAACAAATTCCTTTATATATTTTAAATGTTTCTCACCGTTTTGTAATACTCTAAAGAAAACCCCACTATCTAAAATATTTTCATTTGGAATAATATATAATCTATTCTTAATAATAACACCTCCTTATAAATAAAAAATAACTATAACTTAAGGGCGTAGTTTATATAAAAGGAGTCTACGCTGTACCACCTTAATTTATAGTTATTAAACTATTCTCTATCTGATAACGGATTTTACCGTGGTAACTTACTACTATTTCAGAAACCCTGCTCTATTCACTACCTTCCATATATCATATTGTTAATTTCCACCAACCATTAACTCTCTATTAATACTTTATATGTACTCCTTGAATGTAATCGCATTTAAGTGTATTATAAGCTATTATTGAATTTTTTACAACTGCCTTTTTTTATTTTCCTCTAAGTAAGGTATAACATCTTCTAGCTTTCCTTCATAAACTATTTCACTATCTTTAACAACACTTGCATTAGATATTAAATCTTCCCTAAGCTGTTTAATATCATTAATATCATTAGCGAATGTCTTTAAAGCTTCTTGCTGAAATTCATTAATATTAGCATTTACATAAGTAATTATAACATCTTTAGTAATTAGTCCAACAACTAGATTATGATTACTAACTAACTCATTATAATTAAAATTATCATCTACTTTATAAAATTTATCTAAACAAGCTTTTATTTCTCGCTTATGAAAACTTTTTGTTACTGTCTTTTTAATTACCTCATCTGGTGTTATTATAACTATTGCCGTATTTTTATTATTTATAGAATACTTATAATAATCTTCTAATATCAAACTATTTAAATCAAAACTACGATACTTAAAAAACATTTCCTGTTCTTTTGGTGTTAATATTGATAGTTTCTCTTTAATAAAACCTGCACATACCCCACTAACAGTTCTTTGATTACTTGAATAATTATAACCATAATCATATAAATCATGATCGTTTTTTCCATTATTATAAATTCTAAAAGCCACTTCTTTTTCTTCTTTATATTTATCTAATACCTCTTTTATTCTATCAATATCATTAAGACTAGGATTATAAGGAATATAAATATTTATATTATGCTCTTTTAAAAGAGTTATTTTTCTATTTTCATTAATTCCCGCCTTTACTGCTCTAATTATAGTATAATTATCATCTATATATTTTTTATAGATATTAATTAGATTTCTCTCATCTGTTAACAATTCTTTACCACTATATAAATCTACTCTTTTAATGAGTATAGAAGTAGCTAGTTCATCTAGTTCTTCTTTTTTAATAGTTGCATCTTCTATTAAAGTTTCCCCATTCTTTATAAAATATATTTTTCCTATAGAAATTTCTGACATAACACCACCACATTAATAATAAAATATTTATGACGTTTTAGCAACTTTTTTAATAATTTTTAAAAAATTCTACATATTTATCAAAATATCTTAAATTTAATTTATATTCTATATAATAATAACAAAAGTATTTTCTTGTAATAGAACAAACTAATTGAAGATAATGTTGATAAAGATTGCCTATTGATACAGCAAAAGAACTCTGTAAAGTTAGAGTTCTTTTATTTATGCAAGCTCTTTAATATAATTTTTTATCTCTCTATCAGTTAAAACATTGCCAGTAGAGATAACTTTATCTTCTATCATAAGAGCTGGAATGACATTTATATTATACTTCTTTTTATAAGTAGAATCTATTTTTTCAATATTAAATTCCATATCAAGTTCACGTTCTACTTTAGATAAGTTTTTTAATATTTTCATACCATTACTACAATTAGCACCTATTACTTTTATGTTTACTATATAATCTCCTCCTTTCATGATTTAAGTATAAATAAAAAATGTGGGAGAAATATGGTTTAATTATGAAATATTATTTAATTATTAAATGTTGATATTCTTTATGAATATTTATCCATTTAATGGCATAGGAACAACTACATTTTACCTTTATATTATTAGTTTCAAAATAGTTAAAGGCATTAGTTAATAAAGAATTAGCAATACCTTTTCCTCTTAAGCTAGTATCAACATATGTATGATTAATTTCTACTATATTAGAAAATATATATGGATAATCAACTTCACCTAAGATATTGCCATTATCATCTAAGTATATAGTTCTATTTTCTTCTACTTTAAACATCTTATCTTAACCTTTCCCATTTAATTATTGATATAATATATTTCATAAATTTAGTTTTCTTTTATTATTTTAAATACAGCTAGCCACTTTTTATAATTAGATGTTTCTTCTAACTCTTTAACAGTAAGTTTTATAGCACTGTTACTACTGCCCCAAGTAGGATAGAAGATATCAAAATCTTTTAGGTATATATCTAAATAAACATCTAATCTATATTCTTTTAAATGTTCGTTTGTTTTTTTAAAGACATAATTAACTATTTCTTATCTATTTTCTAATTCATTTAATTTGTCTTTATCTAAATAAATAACTTTATCTTTAAACTTGTTTATATATTCTAACTTTCTCTTTTCTTTCTTATAATAACTATTAATAACTCTAAACATATCTTTTAATTGTTCTAATGTTGGAGGGTAATTATAATCTTCTTTACCTTTTCTTTGATTGAACCACCTTTTTATAACTCTTTTATAAACTTCTCTTTTCTTCAAACTTATATAATATATCTTATCACACTTTTCTAATCCTTTAGTAAATTTACTCCTACCTACATCTTCTATTATAAAAGAGTCTTTGGATAAAATATCAGTAAACATCTTATTAATAGTGTTAGCGTCTCTTCTAATATGATTATTATCGTCATCAAAAACTAATTTATCTAGTTCATAACTTTCTATATTATATTTCTTACTTAATACTTTTGATAAAGTTGTTTTACCTGATGCTGGTGATCCTATAATATATATTTTCATTGTTATCTCCTATATAATATATTCTTTAGTTTTTATCTCATCTAAGATTTTTTCATTCTATCAAAAGGCTTAACAAACTTTTTCTTTAAGTCCTTAACTTCTAGCGTAATCCATCTCTTCTAAGCAAAATTATAGCATAGATAAAATTACTAAATCAACAAAAAAGAAGAACTTTAATATTCTAGTGTTAAAGAAATTTTCTATTAAAAAATGTATCTTGTTCGATTGTTTTATAAATTAAAGTATGATACTATATTTGCAGGAATACTTAGTAAGGGTGTTTGCCTCTTTCTATATCTCTTGACTTCAGGGGGTTAGAAAGGGGAAATGTTTATGAGTAAGAAGGATTTCTTAATTGTAATATTATTAGTTATAGTCATACTCCTAATTATTTATAGATAGTAAAACACCCTATTACATCTTTGTGAATAGGGTTTTTACTTCTAAACTATTTTAGAGGTAACACCCATCTGCAAAACTAGGTATTCCTCTTTTTTTATAATATGTAAATTTCTCTTACATATTCATAGTATCATAAATATATATTATTTTCAAGTAGGTAAAATCTACTTCATATACTTATTTCCACTTTTCCAAGCTTCTCCCACTTTTTCACCAATTGCATAATAACCATTTTGGAATTGGTCAAAGACAAAAGCATTTAATTTAGTAGGATCAACTTTACCATTTGAATCAAGAACAGATTCATCTGCTAATACATTGACTATTTCTCCAACTACTCTAAAGCCAGTTTCATCTTTTTCTATCTTAGCAACTTTACATTCTAAAGTAATTGGATATTCTTCAATTATTGGAGCATCTACTCTTTCACTTTTAACTGCATGCATTCCACTTCGCTCAAACTTATCTTTCATTCTATTACCTGATGCTGTACCAAAGAAATCTGATTCTCTCAAATGAGGAATATCAGCAACGCTTATTGTGAAAGCTCCTCTTTCTTTAATATTTTGTGATGTCTTATGAGTCTCTGTAATATTTAGTGCAACTTTATTATTATCACAGATACCTCCCCAAGCCATATTCATAACATCAACACTACCATCTTCACAGTATGTTGCAATCATTAAGACAGGCATTGGAAATAAATAAGGTTTTACACCTAAAGCTTTTTTAGCCATTATTATCACTCTCCTATAATTATTTTACATCAATTAAATTACTAAATCTATAATTAATCCTGAAAAAAGCGAAAAAAGCACAATATATGATAGGTAGATTAAAAAGTTTTTAAGTCCTAAAACTATCTTTAAAGCCCCTAAATTAGTAATCTTAGTAGCAGGCCCTGTAATCATAAAAGCAGTAGCACTTCCCATACTCATTCCTTTATTTAACCATTCTTGTAATAAAGGTATAGTTCCTCCTCCACATACATAAACAGGAACACCTAAAGTCGCTGCCATTAAAACACCAAATGCTTCATTACCACCAAAAAACATAACTACTAAATCATCTGGTACATAACGTTGAAATAAAGCTGTTAAGATGATACCAATTAAAAAATACGGACCTGTCGCTTTAATATTTCTTAAAATATTTTTCAAAAGTCTAAGTAATTTATTAAGATCAGTATCTCTATTAGTTGTATTTGTTAATTTTGTAAAGTTAAAGAAAGATTTCTTTCTATAAAATATTCTAAGTAAAAGCCCTGCTAAAAAACCACAAAGTAAAGATGTATTAAATCTAATTAATAAAGCAGTTGTTCCTAAAGCAGCACTGTATATCAAAAGTTGGGGATTTAAAAGAATAGAACTAACCATAAAGGCTCCTAAATAATCTTCTCTCATACCTTTTGATGCAAATGATGCTACTATAGGAATAGTTCCATACATACAAAGTGGTGATAAAATACCTAGAAAACTTGCAATAAATATACCAACTATTCCTAGTTTTTTATCATTCATCTTAGCAAATAAGTTATGTATTTTATCTTTAGCAAAAACACTAATTAATGAACCAATAATAATGCCTATAAGCCAATAGATAAATATTTGATTAAACTGAACTACAAAATAATGCCATAAAAAAGTAAACTCTCTTACTATAGTATCAACCATCAATACTCTCTATTCTATAATCTTGAGTACCAAGACCTATTTCTTCAGCATATTCCAAAGTATGTAGTCCATTTCTTGATTCAATTCTCTCTATTAAAGATGCTCCATCATCACTTGCATAAACTAAATCTATACAAGCCTTATCTAAAGCGACTGGATCAGTTGAGGCAAGTATTCCAATATCATGCATATCAGGTTCTGCTGGATTACCATCACAGTCACAATCAACAGATAAATTATTCATAACATTAATATAGACAATATTATCTCCATTATTTAAATAGTCTGAAACAGCTTTACCAGCTTCTGCCATACTTTCTAAGAAAGCATCTTGCTCGCCTCCAAACCCAGTTGTACTAGTACCACCTGAATGAATTAAACTCTTACCAGAACTAGAAGCAAGGCCAATAGAAATATTTTTAATCGCTCCTCCATACCCTGCCATAGAATGTCCTTTAAAGTGAGATAGGACAATATATGAATCATAATTAGGAAAATGGCTTCCTACTAAGTCTTCTTCCAAGTGTTTACCATTACTAACAGGTAAAGAATAAGTTCCTTCTTCATCCATTATATCTACATCAGCAATAGCAGTAAAACCATGATCTTCAGCAACTTGATAATGCATCGCTGTCTCACTTCTAGAACCACCATAAGCCGTATTACATTCTACAATTGTTCCATCTACTAAATGTACTAAATCAGCGATTAAATTAGGATCTAGATAATTACTAGCAGGAGGCTCCCCTGTAGATATTTTAACAGCCACATTACCAGTAGCATCAAAACCTAAAGCTTCATAAATATCTACTAAACTATCACTATCAATAGAAGTAGTCATATAAACAACAGATGCATTTTTATTAGAAATATCTGTTTGATTAGTATTTTGATACTCTGTAACTTCATTATTATCATCATTAGATAAATTCATTAAAAGAAAGTTACCCCCTACTAAAACTAAAATAACAACTATAATTGATATTACTACCTTAACTATTTTTTTCATACTCATCACCTATATTTATCATACAGGATAGACTTAACTCTAAGTCAAGACATTTATACTAATTCTGTATTTAAATAATAATAGTAATGTAGTAATTCTTTTTTATATTCTACAATTTTACCTTCTTTTAAGATTAACATCCTAGTAACACCAATTTGTTCTACAAAAGATGGATTATGACTTACCATTATTAGAGTACCAGTATAATTCTTAAAGTTCTCACCAATAATTTCTTGAGTCTCTGGGTCAAAATGATTAGTAGGTTCATCTAATATAATAATATTAGTTCTTTGAATAAGTATTTTACATAATGCTACTCTTGCTTTCTCTCCAGGGGATAATACTTTTACTTTCTTAAAGACATCATTATTAGAAAATAGAAAGTTACCTAAAAAAGTTCTAAGTTCATTATCACTATAGTTAGGATTATCTACATTTTCTAAGATAGTCTTATCTTCATCTAATATCTCTAGCTCCTGAGCATAATAAGAAATAGATGCACGATAACCATAATCTATTTCTCCCTTAATAGGTTTTAATTTACCAACAATTAATTTTAATAAAGTTGATTTCCCAACACCGTTTTCTCCAACTATTAAGAACTTCTCTCCCCTTGTCAATTGAAAAGATAAATTATGATATAAATCATTCTTACCTTGATAATGAAAAGTTAAATGTTTAGCTTCTAAAGGTATTTTACCACTTACCTCTTTTGGTTCTACTTTCATTGTAACAGTTTTATATTTTTCTTCTCTTGTCTCTAATTCATCTAACTTTTTCTCTAACATCTTCTTTCTAGATTGTCCTAGCCTTTTTAAGTTATGATTAGTCCTAGATGCTCCCTTTGCTTTTTTAACAACTTCTTCAAGTTTCTTTATTTCTTTTTCTTGTTCTTTTATTCTAAGTTCTTTTTCTATCATTTCATTAGCATAGAGCCTTTTAAACTCTTTATAATTCCCCTTATATATTTTTATTTTATGAGTAACTTTATTAATAAACATTGTCTTAGTAACTACTTCATTTAAAAAGTCTATATCATGACTAATAACTAAGACCATACCATGATAATTCTTTAAATAATTAATAACAAAGTCTTTAGTCTTAGCATCTAAATGATTAGTAGGTTCATCTAAAAGTAAGATATCAGAGTTTGAAAAAAGAAGTCTTGCAAAAGCAATTTTAGACTTTTGTCCTCCTGATAAATCTCCTACTTT
Organism: uncultured Muribaculaceae bacterium; assembly: GCA_964546695.1. Taxonomy (GTDB): domain Bacteria; phylum Bacillota_I; class Bacilli_A; order RF39; family UBA660; genus Onthousia. The sequence goes on from CAZJKS010000031.1 coordinate 10,576, forward strand.
CATCTCTAATAGTTCACTATCTATCTTCATATTTTCAATTAATGATAATAATTCATCTTCAGCCGTATATTGATTTAAGCTATCAAGCTCACTTTGAATCTTTTCTGCCTGTCTTAAAAGTTTATTTTGTGCAAGTTCACTAGCATCACTTAACTTTTCATAAACTTTATTTAACTCTTGTTCTAGTTTTTCAATAGGTCTTCCACTATATAAATAATCTAAAACATTTTTCTCTTTATCAGTAAAATTAATCTCTTGCGAAAGATAGCCAATTTTTTTATTATTTACTGTAATCTTACCAGCATCTAAAGATTCCTCTTTTAAGATAAGCTTAAATAAAGTAGTCTTCCCTGCTCCATTAACACCAACTACTCCAACTTTATCATTATTTTCAATTAAAAAGGAAGCATCATCATAGATGACTTTACTACCAAATGCTAGATACATATTTTGCCCTTTCATAGACTCACCTTCTTAATTAGTTTAAATTTAAATATATTTAATACTAGTTGTAATAGTTAAATTAGGTTCTTTTTTAACAAGTGTTTTTTGAAGGTTACTATAAGATGCAAATCCAAACTTGGCTCTACTTCTTACGTCTTCAAAACTTTCTTTAGTTAACCCATAATCTTCTAATAATAAATTATAAATTTCATTTGTTATCTCAATTTCTCTTTTATCTTCATTAGTTAATTCTTTCTTATTATCTAATTCTGTAAACATCTTTTCATATTCATCTATTTCAAGTGAATGTTCACGGCTCCATTGTTGAGATGGACCACCTATTTTCTTACGAGGAGATGGATAAGGATTATGTGCATCATATAACATTTCTAACTTATTCATCACTCTATTTAATTCTTTTTCTCTCAATTCTTTACTTTCTAATGTTTGATACAAATTAACAGTTCCAATTATCATAGTTTTATACTCATTAGGTATTTTATCATTCAAGCTTCTATTTTCACTATAATTAAAATGAAATAATCTTACATTTTTATCATTTAATGGTGTAGAAATATTTAAACTTTCAAAACCATTTTCATTACCAGAAATATTAAACTGCATTTCTTGTTTTTTAAATAGGTTTAAAGCTCTATTATAGATATTGTATATTGCTATCTTTTTATATATCTCTAATTCAGATAAAGCTTCTCTATCCTCATCTTTAATATAATCTCTTATAACAGAAAACTCTAATTCTATTAAAGAATTTAAATACTCTTGCATAGGATTAGATAATATTCCCCTATAAGTCTTTAATAACTCTAATAGTTCTTCCTTTGTATTAACTCTATTCCAATTATTATTACTTCTTACAATTCTCATCTAAAATAAACCTCCCAAATAATTTCTTAATATATATTCTAGCATATTATTAATCATATTTATCAAAAATTTAATAAATAAAAACAGTTAGCATTTCCACACTAACCATTTCTAATTACTATATCACAAACGTCTTCCATAATAGAATCTTCTTTAATAATTTCCCCAATACTATCGGCAACTATTCTACCTGATTTAGGATT
>CAZJKS010000032.1:0-11654 GCA_964546695.1 uncultured Muribaculaceae bacterium
AGTTTATTTTTTAGAAATGAAATAATTTTGTTAAACACGTGAAATATTAGTGAAATGTATTAAACCTAACATTTTATAATAATATATCATTCGCTTGTATTGATATTTGATGTTGACAAAATTGCTGGTATTTTAGAAACTGTGTAAGTGATGTAAACTGTGTAAGTTGCTTTTTATATGAAACTTTTTTAAAGAAAAAATAAGCATATTGTTTTAAATAACCTTAACGTAAATATAATTACTACTAAAAATATAAATAATTTATAATAAAGATAAAAAGAAACACAAAAAGTAACTTTAGTTTTGATATTTTTTAACCATAGTTATAGTTTAAGTGATAAATATCAATAGAAATATACTGTTTAATATATAAGACATAAATACCTTGATTTTCACTCTTTTTTATCATATAATGATAAAAAGAGGTGAAAATATGTTAATAACAAGTGATATAGCAAAGCAATATTTTAAAGAATACTCTAATAAGAATACTAGATTATCTAGAGATGTTAGGAATGGAAAACTAATCAAAATAAAAAATGGTTTATATGAAACAGAAGCAAACACTCCTTCATATTTACTTGCTAGCAGTATTTATGGTCCATCATATATATCTTTTGAATATGCACTTTCCTATTATGGATTAATTCCAGAAAGAGTAAGTACTATAACTTGTGCCACTTTTAATAAAAAAAAGAAAAAAAAATATAATACTCCATTTGGCACATTTACTTATAGAGATGTTCCATCATTAGCATATCCAGAAGAAATAATTTTAAAAGAAGAAAATAATTATTCATATCAAGTAGCAACTCCTGAGAAAGCTTTATGTGATAAATTGTACACGTTGAAACCATTAAAAAACTATTCTAATTTGGAAAAGATGTTATTTGAAGATTTACGTATAGATATAGAAGAGTTTAAAAATTTAAACTGTGAAAAAATAGAAAAACTAAGTAATTTATATCATTCAAGTAATATAGTATTACTTGCTAAATATAAAAGGAGGAAAAAAGATGAATAATATAATAGAACAAATGCTTTCAAAATACGAAATAAAAAATGTTACTGATGAAATAAATGCTTTAAAAGAAATTATTCAAGAAATAGTATTATTAGGATTATCTAGAAGTGGTTTTTTTGATAAGGCAGCCTTTTACGGAGGAACTTCTTTAAGAATTTTTTATAAACTAGATAGATTTTCAGAAGATTTATATTTTGCTCTAATCTATCCTAATAAAGATTTTAATCTAAGTAAATATTTTAACTATATAGAAAAAGAACTTAAAGCCTATGGATTAAATATGGAAGTTAATACTAAAAAGAAAAGTACATCTTCTAATATAACTTCAGCCTTTGTAAAAGGTGATACATTAGAGCATATTTTAAAATTTTTCCCTAATGAAAAAAGTAATAATTATGACCATATCTTAAAAAATATTAAAATAAAATTTGAAGTTGATATAAATCCACCAAGTGGTGCTACTTATGAAAATGTATATAAATTACTACCAAGTCCACATCAAATTAAACTATATGATAAAGAATCTTTATTCGCTAGTAAAATTCATGCTATTCTATGTAGAAACTGGAAAACAAGGACTAAAGGAAGAGATTTATATGACTATATATTTTTTCTAGCTAATAATACAAAAATTAATCTAGAACTATTAAAAAATAAATTAATTGCATCTAAATATATAGATGATAATAGTAAGTTTGATATAAATATACTAAAAGAATTATTAATTAAAAAATTTGAAGTAATTAATTATGAGGAAGCTAAAGAAGATGTAATGCCATTCATTAAAAATGTAGATAGCTTAAATATATGGAATAGAGAATTTTTTATCAGTATTACTGAAAAACTAAATTAAAGAAAGTTTAAGAAGAACAGGTTAAAAGTTCTTCTTTTTATTTTATAAAAATTATTATTTTGGTAATACTACATATAGGTGATAATATGCTTGTTGATGAGATTAAGAAAGCTTTTGGTAATGCCACTGATTTAATTGTTAGACCTTTTATTATAGATAATAGAGAAATAACTCTTGTAATGAGTGAAGTTTTAGGTAGTTCTGATTATGTTAATGACTTTATTTTAAAAAGACTTTTAACTATTAAGTTTCAAAGTAATGATATTGGTAATGAACTTCTTAATTATATCCCTACTAATAATGGAAAAATATTAAATAAACTAAGTGATATGACAGACTATATTTGTATGGGTTTTTCTCTTTTAATTTATAGTGATAACAAGGCCATTGCAATTGAAGCCCGTGCTAGTGTTGATAGAGGTATAGGTGAAGTTAATAATGAAGCTAGTATTACAGGAAGTAAAGATGCTTTTAATGAGAATTTTAATACTAATGTTGGTCTTATTAGAAGAAGAATTAGAGACTGTAATTTATATGTAGATGGAATATTTATAGGAAAGTCTAGTAAAACTAAAGTTGGTATTTTATACATGAATAATATTGCTATTAAGAAAAATGTAGATGATATTAAAAGTAAACTTAAAAAGATTAATGTTGATGGTATTATCGATGTTGGTAATTTAAAAACTTATTTAGATAGTAAGACTAATTTCTTTTTTCCAACTATTACTTCAACTGAACGACCTGATCGTGTAAGTCAAGCCTTACTTGAAGGTAAAATTGCCATTGTCTCAGATAATTCTCCTTTTGTATTAATAACTCCTACTTTCTTTGTTGACTATCTACATACTAGTGATGATTATTATGAAAAAGCTATTAATACTTCTTTTATTAGAATAATAAGATTCTTAGCCTTTATAATATCTATATTTACTCCAGCTTTATATATTGCCCTAACTACACATAATCAAGATATACTACCTCTATCTTTATTTTTAAACTTTTTAGAACAAAGAAGCACTGTTCCTTTTTCTGCTTTAATAGAAGCCTTATTTATGAGTATATCTTTTGAAATATTAAGAGAAAGTGATATTAGAAAACCAGCTAGTATGGGAACATCTGTATCAATACTTGGAGGACTAATACTAGGTGATGCTGCTGTTAGTGCTGGTATAATATCCCCTATTATGATAATAGTAATATCAATATCAGCTATATCAGGCCTTGCTTTCTCATCAGTGGAAATGATTTATGCTCTTAGATGGTGGCGCTTTATATTAATGATACTTTCTATGTTCTTTGGTCTTTTTGGCATATTTACAGGCTTCATCATTTTACTCTCATCTCTTGTTACAACCTCTTCCCTAAATTTACCTTATCTTGCACCTTTTTCTCCTTTCATTAAAGAAGAAATTAAAGATACTATTATTAGAGGAACTCATAAAAAAATAAGATTTAGAAATCCACTTCTTACTAAAAATAAAATAAGGGAGAAAAGCAAATGAAAAAAATTATTATATTACTAATTATACTATTAATATTTTTAGGTTATACTCCATATAACGAATTAAATAATCTAGCAGTAGTAGATACTTTAGGAATAGATTTCACTAATAATAAATATTATCTTTATCTAAATGTTATCAATGATGATAACAAAGTCTATACAATAACAGGTAGTAGTCTTGGTGAAGTATTTTATAAAGCTAGAAATATAGATAATAAAAAAACTTATTATAAGCATTTAGAAGTAGTAATATTTAATACTAATATTATTAATAATGAGACTCTTAATTTCTTTAAAGATGAATTTACTTCTATTGATTATTTAGTCTTAGCAACTAATAAAAATATGGAATCTTTATTTAATAAATATCATACCAAAAATGATTATAAAAAATATTCATCACTTACTTTTAAAAATTTCATTAGTAATTTTAAAGACGAAATAAAAGATGCTTATATTCCTTTAATTTCTTATAATAATAAAATAAGGAACATAGGATTTTATATTCCTAAAGGGAATTTAACCATAAACTATAACCTAGCCACTGCATCTAATTTATTAAATGAAATTACTAATAGTTATAATACTACAATTAAAGAAGGAAATAATAGTTATGAAATATTTATATATAATTTAAAGGTTAATACTGAATATAAAGATAATACTATTAAGATAAATATAACGGGTAATATTGATAGTCCTGATACTAATAATTTAACTTTATTAAAAAAGAAAGCAATAAAAAAACTAAAAAGAACAATAGAAGAATTAATAAATAGTGAAAAAACTAATTCTTATAATATTTCTAATACTATTAATTATATTTATTTAAAGACTAAAGAAATTAACTATAATACTTATAAGAAAAGTAATTTAAGTATAAATATTAAACTAAAAGAAAAGGAGAAAAATAATTATGACTAATAAAAAAATAGGTTTATTACAACTAGTGGCTTTAACTTTCTTTCTATCTATAACATCTTTTCCTTTATTTATAGAAAAGATTATTAATATTAGTAAAAGTGATACCATTATTAGTCTTATTTTAGGCTCTATTATTTTATTTATATTATTTAAAGGTATCTTATTATTAAGAAAAAGTATTAATTTTAACAATAAATATCTTAAAATATTTATTGTTTTAATACTATCTCTTATCTTTATTTATCTCATCATAGAAATTACTTTTTTTATTAAAGATACATTTCTAAGTAATGGTAACTTTATTAGTATTCTTATTTTAACTCTTATAATGTCTCTTGTTATCTCTAATAAAAGTTATAAAGAAATAAGTAGTTTTGCTTTAATTCTATTATTTATCTTTATCCCTTTATATATTATTAATATTATAGGAGGTCTATTTAGTATTGATATAACATATTTAAGAATACCTTTTACTAATAGCATATTAAATATTATAAAGGGATGTATATTATTTATAATTTATGAAATTATCCCCTTATCTTTAATTTTATTTATTCCTTATAAAGAAATAGATCAAAGAAAAAAGCAAGACAAATATTTATCTCTTGCTCTAATATGTGGAATTATATTAGTAATAATAGATTATTTATTATTATATTTTTCATGTAGTATTAATATTATAACTAGTTACAATTATCCATTTATGTTAATAATAAATAGTATATCTAGTAATATAATATTAGGAAGATTAAGCTATCTTATAAGTTTTTATTTACTATTTTCTATATTAATTACCTTATCTTTACTTATTTCTATAATTAAGCAGTTAATGTTGAACAACTATATCCCAAAGACTCAAGATTAGTAGTTTGGGTTTCTAATGGCTGAAAATAATAATCAAGACTTGTATTACTAGAATTAGCTTCTTTAGTATCTTTATCTAATACAAAAGTAACAGTATAATCTGTTGTAGACTCTGTAACTAAACCAGAATTTCTAAGTGTCTCTATTTCTGTTAAAACTGAATTCTCAGTAACGGTATAATCAACTACCTCAGGTAACTCATAAACAAATGTTACTTTATTAAGAACATCATCTCCATAATTACTAGTAATAGTAATATTATAAAGCATTGTACCAACAACTACTTCCCTTCTACAAGTTAAAGCAGTAGCAGTACTAAGAGAATCACTATTAGTAACAGAATTAATATTATCACTAGATGAATCAGTACTAAAAACTATTCTAGCTACAGGTGGTGCTAAAATTAAAATAATAAAAATAATTATTAATATATAAACAAAAACATTCATAATAGAGCTATTCTTTTCTTTCATAATCATATCTCCCCTCATTACCTATTTTAATAATAACACACTCTTAAGTTCACTTCAACTTAAAAAAAAGAAGTTTTTGTTAATTTACATTGCTCTTTTAACTAACTTCTCATAAAGTAATAAATATTCTTTAATTGTTATATCAAACACATAACTACCAACATCATAATCATCTTTAACTACTCTATGACATGGTAATAATATAGGACATGGATTATTATTTAAAACTGTTATTACAGGATCAACTATATCTTCATTACCTAAAAGTCTAGCTACTTCTTTATAAGTCATAGTCTCTCCATAAGGAATATTAGATACAATATCTAAAACCCTTTTTTCAAGTCCTGATATAAAATAATTATAAAGAGAAAAAGACGTTAAGTTACCATTAAAATAAGCATCTAATTCTTCTTTAACTTTAATACTAAGTGGGCTTTCTATATCCTCATCTATTTCTTCATCAACAAAATATAAAGAGAAAATATTATCTTCACTAGTATTAATATTAATTATACCAATAGGACTATCATAATATGAACTATAATTAATATGTTTCATAATCACTCCTTAAAATAAAACTATAAATAAACTATAAAATATCAAGGTAAGAGGCTTACCTATTAATATTATAATAAGAAATCTTTTAAAGGTCAAATTACTAATTCCTGCAATATAACATAATAAATCATCAGGAGCTCCTGGTAATAATATACCCCAAAAGAAAACTTTTTCAAATGTTTGTGTTCTAATATATTTTAAATATTTTTCTACTGTTTCTTCTTTAAATAATTTTTTTATTAAGGGAAGTCCAAAACTTTTACTTAACATATAAGCTATGGCACTTCCTAGAGTTAAACCAATATAATTATAGATAAAACCTTCAATAGGACCAAAAGCAAGAGTCCCTGCAAGACAAGATGCTCCCCCTGGTATAACCGGAAATACTACTTGAATAATTTGTAATAACAGAAAAATTATTGGTCCGATAATTCCATATTTTTTTATTTTATTAACTAAAATTTCAGGACTAGTTAAAAGATTCATCTTAATAGCATAAATAATAAAAGCTACTAAAAATATAGTTACTATTACTGTTGTTATTGTCATAATTCTTTTAAGTTTTTTATCACTTTTAACCATAAATTCCCTCCATTATTCTAATTATTATTTTAACCTAATTTATAATTAATTACTACTATTAATCACTCTCATCTCTACTTATTGTAATATGAGCTAATTTAAGAGCTTCTTCCTTCGTTTTTGCAGTCGCTAAAAATCTATTAGGATGACAAAAAACAGACCCAAAAACACCTGTTACCTCTTCTAATTCCTTATTACTAAGTCCTCCCCATTCCTTAGGAAAATATACCCTACTAGTCTTATCACTCATACTAATAGGAACTGTATTTATAGCATAACCACCTCTATTAGAAGGATATATTACAAGTTTTATTTTATTACCAAGAGAAGATGTAAGAATAACTTCTTCATAAGGTAAATATTCATCTAATATTAAAATAGAACCCTTAGTTTTATTAAGTAAAGACTCTACTTTTCTAAAAGCTATTATTTTAGAAGAGACATTTTTAAACTCCTCTTCCAAGATTATCTTAGCTAACATTACAGCTTTAAGAAATTGTTCATCATAACTATCATAACTACCATAACTAGGATTAAATAACTTTATAATATCACTTAAAGTCTTTACTTTATAATTAGCTTTTATAAGAGGAAATATCCCATTATCTATAGCATCTATTCCCTCTACAAAGTCTTTAACAAAATAATTATATACATCCTTTCTATATTTTACTTTCATTCTTTTAAGATAATCTAATCCATACTCTTCAAAAAGAAGTCCAAAAGATGAATATTTAATTCCATTATCTCTTATTTTAGCATTATTTTGATGATGATCAAACTTACCCTTACCTATATCATAGATAATAGAATTAGACTTTAAATCACTAGGTACTTCACTTACTCTTGCCACTTTAAAATCTTCAAAATATAAATCTAAAAAAGCCGTAGCGAACACTTCATCAGCATGCATAGTTCCATTATGAGTAATACCAGAAGCTTCATTAATATCATTAACAATACTTACCACTTTTTATCATCTCCATCTATAATAATATTATGTTCAATTCTCTCCCAAGCTAAATCTTTATTTTTAATAGCATAATATAAACACTCTACATAACTTGCTAAAAATATAGGATTAAAGAAAAGAGCTTTTATTTTCATTTTTCTATTAAGTTCAATACTATCTTTTTCTTTAATTAGAAGAATACCTGTAAATATTAATAAAATTAAATAAACAGTTAATATTATTATTATAAATTGCAACAATAACATATTTACAGGAACTTTTATAATAGAATCAGATATAATTCTATATATTAAATTAATAAGATATAAAATAAGACTAATAACTAATAAAAGATAAGGTTTAACACCTACTAGAGCCACATAAACAGAAGAATAATTATTATCTTTTCTTAAAGCTTTATTTTTAAGTAGAGGATAATATTTTCTCCTTGCATCAAAATATCCCTTTACCCACCTAGTTCTTTGTTTAATAGTAGTTTTAAAATCTATAGGTTGTTCATCAAAGTACTTAGCTTTAGTATTATAAGTAGAAGATAAATCAGAAATAGTAGCATATAAACTAAATTCATAATCTTCAGTTAAACTATTAAAAGGATAACCTCCTAACTTCTCTAAGATTTCTCCTTTTATATAAAAACCTGTACCACTAACAGTTAAAGTTAAATTGTGTTTCATTTTATAATTATTAGAGAAAGTATTAATCATAGAAAAAGTTAAAGAAGAACAAGCTGCATATACACTCATATTACCATTTTTAGTATTACGATAGCCTATACCAATATCATACCCTTTTTTATAAGTTTTAATCATTTCTTTAAAATAATTTTTATCTAAAATATTATCAGCATCAAAAATAAAATAAGCATCATAATGTCTTTTCCTTTTTAATATCTCTTTAATAGCATCATCAATTGCATAACCTTTTCTTTTTTTAGTTAAATCACGACGATAAATAATATTAATATCTCTTTTCTTAGCAATATTAACACTCTTATCTTCCTTACTCTCAACAACAATATAAATATCTTTAGAATCTACTTTACAAGTTTGTCTTTCAATACTATCTAATAAATCAGAAATTACTAAAGACTCATCCCTTGCTGGTATTATAACAGCAAATTTAGGCTCATCAAAACTAGCATTTAGAAATGGTTTAGAACTACTTAAAGAGATAATATATTCCTTAATAAGTAAATAAGTTGCTATAAATATTAAAATTAAACATATTAGTATTATCATTATTTATCTATCCTTTCTAATATTAAAATTCATATTAGGAAAACTCTTAGCTAAAACTTCATCAGAATAAACCCTATCATAAAATTTTCCAATAGGACTAATCGCTTCAGCTCCATCACGTCTCATTGAACTTCTAAATAAAGCTGTCCATGATATAAGCATATCAATTATTAAAAATATTAATAGAAAATAAAATATTATATTCCCTATTTTTATAGGTATCATTTCTATCCATTTTGATAAATAAGGGTATATAAATTTAGCAAAAACAAGAGCTAAAGCACCCCACACTATCATATAAGGAACATTGGTTCTGCCACCAATATTTAAGATATAATTTGAATAGTCCCATGAAGTAGTATTTACTACTAACTCTTGTAAAAAACTAATAATAAACTCAAATACTCCTCCTATTATAGCCCCTAAAATAAAAGTTTTTATTTTCGAATAGTTTGGCTTAACTAATAAAATAACAAATAAAACAGCACCTGCACCATATAAAGGATTAAAAGGCCCATAAATAACCCCTCTTCTTAATTCCCAAACAACCTCTCCAGTTTGAAAATATACTTTTACTAGATTAAGTACTTGTTCATAAATAGTTCCAAATAAAGAACCAATTACAAAGATTAAAAATAATTTTTTAAAGGAATAACCTAAAGCAAATACCTCTTTTTTACTACTCATACACAATACCCCATAAACTTGCTGTTATACTATCATATTTTATAATAAAATACAAGGAAAACAACCAACTTGTGGTTGCATATGTTAATTATTAGTTTCATCTATGTAATTAATAACTTCATTTATTGTTTTATTAAAATCATCATAATTAGTATTAAACCATCTAAGTTTAAACTGATGATTAAAGAAAGTATATTGTCTTTTAGCATAATGTCTTGAGTTTTTCTTAATATCATCTTTAACTACATCAAGAGTTATTTTTCTATTAAAGTATGGAATAAACTCTTTATAACCTATCGCTGTGTTCATTGCCTTAGAAGTATTAAAATATCTTTTTAAAGACTCTACTTCATCTATTAGTCCATTATTAAACATGATATCTACTCTTTTATTAATCTTATCATATAAAATATCTCTAGAAGTAGTAAGTCCTATAAAAATTGTATCTTTATATAAAAGATTATTTCCATTATTAGTAATAGTCTCATTATTTTCTAGTTTATTTAAAAGTCTTACTAACCTTTTTCTATTATTTACATGAGGTAACTCATCTATATCATATCCTCTTATTCTATCAAGTATCTCTTCATTAGTTAAATCATCATAAAGATTATTAGTTGTTCCTTCTTTGAAGTTATAATCATATAGTAATGCTTTTAAATATAAACCTGTTCCCCCTACTAAGATAATATTTTTATTTTCTTTTAAAAGTTTATCTATCAAGCATCTTGCATCCTTTTGATAATCATAAACAGAATAGTTCTTATCAAGTGGAACAAAACTAAGTAAATGATGAGGTACTCCTTCCATTTCTTCTTTAGTTACTTTAGCAGTACCTATATCTAATTTAACATAGACTTGCATAGCATCAAAATTAATAATTTCAGCTTTATAATGTTTAGCTAAAGCTATACTTAAAGCAGTTTTACCAACAGCAGTTGGTCCTAATATAGCAATTATCATAAATCTCTCCTATAAATTAAAATTTTTATTTATCCAATCAAAAATTAAATTTGCAATTTCTTTTTCTTTATTTTTATAAGTATGACCTGTATTCTCAATTATTTTGTATTCAAAATTCTTACAGTTCAATGCTTTATCTTTTAATAAATCTAAATGTTGATAATAATCTTCTTCATTAGAGCCAGAGAAAGTGAAAATTGGGACATCTATTGTTTCAAATTGTTTCCAATGTTCTTCATTAGAAATAACTGGTAAATTATCAAGATTAGAATTTTCATTATACCAATTATAATAAGTAAGAGAACTCATATACATATAATCTTCTATCATTTTATGAAGTAATTTTGTTGGTTCGTTATTATCTATATTTTTCTTTGCTTTCGCTAATAATTCTTTATAATCAGACTCCAATAACAAATGAGAACCAATCATATCTATAGCACTTGCAAGTATTATTCCTAAAATATTAGGATGCTTTTTGTAATAATAGTAGATAACTTTATTACATCCATAACTGTGCCCTAACAAAATGATTTTTTTATATCCTTTATCTTTTGCTGTTTGTATCGCTAAATCTATATCATAAATACAGTCTTCAAATATTTCATACATGCACCCACACCTTCTAAACGAACCATCTTTCATGACTATATCATTCTCTATAGAATGCCCTCTGTTATGTTCATAAATAAAACCAATGTTTTTTTTCGACAATACTTTTCCCCATACGGTAGCAAAGTAATTATCGACAATTGTTCCACACATACCATGTATACAGATAACACATATATTTTTTTCTTTACTTTCAAAATGTACCATAGGTAACATTAATCCATCTACAGTATAAGCATTATTAATAAATTCAATATTCATAGTAGTCACTCCTCATATAATAGTTTTTGAAATAAAGCTAGATATTTATGTTATTTTAATAGTTTTTATAGCATAACTCCAAAAAAATCAATTATTTTAGTATTTTTTTGGAGTTATAGTTAATTCATCGCTCTT
>CAZJKS010000033.1:0-11525 GCA_964546695.1 uncultured Muribaculaceae bacterium
GTTACAGTACCCTGTGAAATTTGAGTAATGATTGTTTTTTAATAGATTTTATATCCCCTTTATGTTATAGTATTACTGATGTAAAAGGCGGTGTTTTTATGCTTGATGACTTATTAAGATATGTTAATCCAAGTGATTTAAATAAAGGCTTAAACTATGATAATAGAAAAGTAAGGTATGTAGGTAGTTATCAAGATTTGGGATATACTACTCATAGATTTGTTGTATCATCTGAACATACCTTGAAATCTTATATAGTTACAATGGAAGTAGATACTGATGATAAAGATATATCAGACGTTTCTTGTACTTGTCCTCAATTTAAAATGACAGATTCTTGTAAACATGTCGCTGCTGTACTTGTTAAGTTTCAAGGTGAATACTTTTTATTTGATGAAGAAGAACATAATGAAGTATTGGCTATAGCATTAGTTAATGAACTTAAAAGAAATGTTCCTATAAAAAATACTATTAGAAAAGAAGCTAAAATTATTCCATATTTGAAATATGAACATCATTATAGTTATTATAGTTACTATGATGATGAAGTATATGAACTAAGGTTTAAGATAGGTTCTAATAAGCTTTATATGTTAGGTACTAAAGTTAATACTTTTATAGATAGATACCGTAATGGTGGAGAAATTAAATTTGGTAAAGAATTTATTTTTAGTAATTATGATTATTATTTTAATAATGAAAGTAAAAAACTTATAAATTTTATAGAACTTGCTTATTCAAGACTATATCGTTATGATTCATATTTATATCCTACTAAAGAAAATTTGGATGAATTGTTTGATATAGTAGATAGTATTTATGTAGAATCACCTAATATAAATAAAGAATTACCTGTTATTAATAATCTACCATTTACTTTTAAAATTGTAAAAGAAGAAAATAATCATACCTTAAAAATAGATTATGATTTAACTTTATTAAAAAAGTTAACTGATGATTGTAGTTATTTAATAGATAATAAGGGTATATATAGATTAAATGAAAGAGAAGCTATAATTGCTAGAACTATTATAAATGAAGAAGTTGATAGTCTTACTTTTTCAGATAAAAACTTTAATGATTTTAAAGATTATGTAATACCTAGCATTAAAGATAAAGTAGAGCTTGATAAATCAGTAGATGATTTAGTAATAGTTAAAACACCATCAGTTAAACTATATTTTGACATATTAGAGTTATATATTGAATGTAAAATTATCTTTACTTATGGGGATATTGAAGTTAATTATTTAGATAAAGAGAATAGTAAAATAGTAAGAGATAAAGATTTTGAAAGAAAAGTATTTCTTAATATTACTAAATATGGTTTTGATAGTGAATTAAAACTTTATGATATAGATGAAGTAGGAGAATTCTTAGAAAATGGTATAGATGAGTTAACTAATGATTATGAAGTGTTTACTAGTGAAAAGTTAAAAAATACAACTTTAATAAAGAAAGTTAGAGGGACTACTAGTTTTAGTATAGGACAAGATAATATTCTAAATTATGAATTTAAGTTAGATAATGTTAGTCCTAGTGAATTGGATGATATTTTCTTGAATTTAAAGAATAAGAAGAAGTATTATAGATTAAAAAATGGGGATGTTTTAGACTTGATGGATTCTTCTATTAAAGAATTAGAGGAATTGAAAGATGATTTAGAACTTGATGATGATAAGGGAACTATACCTAAGTTTAGGGCTTTGTATCTTGATAGTTTAAAAAATAAAAATAGTTTTATTAGAACTAATAATCTGTTTGATGAGTTTGTTAGAAATTTTAAAGAGTATAAAAATGTTCCAGTTAAGTTTACTGAGGATGAAGATAAATTGCTTAGACTATATCAAAAAGACGGGGTTAAATGGCTTTATAATCTATATAAATGTGGACTTGGTGGTATTCTTGCTGATGAGATGGGTCTTGGTAAGAGTTTACAAACTATTATTTTTATTAAAAGAGTATTAGAAGAAGATAAAAAAGCTAAGATTTTGATAGTTTGTCCTACGGCTTTAGTATATAATTGGGAGAATGAATTTAAAAAGTTTGGTAATGATATAAAAAGAAATATTTTTGTGGGAATAAAAAAAGAAAGACTAAAGAAATTAGAATCTTGTAAGGGTAATATTTATATTACTAGTTATGGATTGCTTAGGGAAGATTTAGATATCTATAAAGAGATGAACTTTAAAGTTATGATTATTGATGAAGCTCAGAATATTAAAAATCCTACTACTATGCTAACAAAGGCAGTTAAAAGTATTAATAGTGAGATTAAACTTGCTTTAACAGGAACACCTATTGAAAATTCAATCTTAGAGTTATGGAGTATCTTTGATTATATTATGCCAGGTTTTCTTGCTAGTAAAAATAAATTTGGAGAAAAATATAAAATTGGTGATAGTTTTGATAATGATACTAATTTAACTTTAAGTAGACTTAGAAGTCAGGTTAAACCATTTATATTAAGGCGTAAGAAAAATGATGTATTAAAAGATTTACCTGATAAGTTAGAGAATAATATTTATATCGATTTAAATGAAGATGAGAAAAAGATATATGCTGCTTTAGTTAAAGAGACTAAGAATGAAATGGAAGAGTTAGTTAGTGAAGGATTTTCTAAGAATAAAATGCAGATACTTACTCTTTTAACGAGACTTAGACAAGTGTGTATTGATCCTAAGATAATTTATGATAATTATAATAAGACTTCTTCTAAAATAGAACATTTAATAGATGTTGTTAAAGAGGCGATAAGCAATGGTCATAAGATTTTATTGTTTACTAGTTTTAGAACGGCTTTGAATATTGTTAAAGAAAACTTTACTAAAGAAGGTATTACTAATTATGTTATAGATGGTTCAGTTAGTAGTAGAAAGCGTCAAGAGTTAGTAGATAAATTTAATAGTGATGATACTAATGTTTTCTTGATTATGTTAAAAAGTGGAGGGACTGGGCTTAATCTTACTAGTGCAGATATTGTAATACATTTAGACTTATGGTGGAATCCACAAGCTGAAAATCAAGCGACGGATAGAGCTCATAGGATTGGGCAAAAAAATATTGTTGAGGTTGTTAAGTTGATTACTAAGGGAACTATTGAAGAAAAAATTCTTGATTTACAAGAAAAAAAGAAAATTCTTAGTGATAAATTAATAGAGGATGGTGATGATGAATATAGAAGTTTTCAGAATTTATCGGTTGAAGATATAAGAGAGTTATTAAAATATAATAATGAATAGGAGTAGTTATGGTAAGAATATGTTTTGTATGTTTAGGCAATATTTGTAGGAGTACAATGGCTGAATATGTTTTTAAGGATTTAGTAAAAAATAATAAGATGGAAAAAGAATTTTTAATAGAGTCTAGGGGAACTGCTGCTGATGTCGGTGATGATATACATCCAGGAACTAAAAAAATGTTAGATTTAAATAATATTCCATATGATAGACACTATGCAACTCAATTAGAAAAATCTGATTATGATAAGTTTGATTATTTTATTGGAATGGATAATTATAATATTTTAGCTATGAAAAAAATATTTGAAACAGATAAGAAAGTATATAAATTATTAGATTTTACTTTAGATAATGAAGATATTGATGATCCATGGTATACTCATAATTTTGATATTACTTATGAGAAGATAAATAAAGGTTGTAAAGCTTTATTAGAAAATATTATTAATAATAAGTAGAAAAGTCTAGTATTGTTATTTTGTCATATTAATAATACTAGATTTTTATAATTATTTTCTACATAATAATCTTTTTCAATATATGTTTTTCTTTTATACTTAGTGCTATTATTTTTTGTGATTTTTATATTTTTAAAAGTTATTTTTAAACTTATAGCATTGTCAAAATTAAATCTATCTTGGACTTGAAAATGAATATGTGGTCCATTAGTATTGCCACTATTACCTACTAAAGCAATTACTTGACCAGTTTTTACAATATCACCAACTTTTACTTTAAAGCTATTCTTTAATATATGATAGATAAGTGAGTATTCATTATTTTGTGCTTAATAATAATATAATTACCTCTTTTATCTTTAACATCGGAGATAATAGGGCGATTATGAAGTATTTTAGTATCTTTATAGTTATTTTCTATGGCCATAATAATACCATATAAGGGAGCGATTATTTCTTGCTTAAAACTATAGAAATTTTCTTTTGAAAAAAATAAAAGATTTATTGTTTTTTTAGCACTCATACTTGACAATTGCTAATAGCAGTGTTATTCTACTTATTGTAAATAAGAAAGAAGAGTGATTAATTTGAAGAAGAAACAATTTAAAGCAGAGTCTAAGAAATTATTAGATTTAATGATTAATTCTATTTATACTAATAAGGAGATCTTTTTACGTGAGTTAATCTCTAATGCAAGTGATGCCATTGATAAATTATATTATTTATCACTTACAGATAAGAAGATAAAAGTAAAGAAGAAAGACTTGGAAATTAGGATTATACCAGATAAAGATAAGAGAACTTTAACTATTGTTGATAATGGTATTGGTATGAGTGATAATGAGCTTGAAAATAATTTAGGTACTATTGCTAAAAGTGGTTCTGAATTATTTAAGGAGCAAGTATCAGATGATAAAACCAAAGCTATTATAGGTCAGTTTGGTGTAGGATTTTATTCAAGTTTTATGGTCAGTGATGAAGTAGAGGTAATTAGTAGAGCTTACAATAGTGATAAAGCTTATAAGTGGAAATCTACTGGGGCAGATGGATATTCTATTGAAGAAGTTGATTATGATAAAGTAGGAACTAAGATTATTCTTCATTTAAAAGAAAATAATGAAGATAATAATTATGATGAATACTTAGAAGATTATGCTCTTGAAAGATTAGTTAAGAAGTATTCTGATTATATTGCATATCCAATTAAGATGAAAGTAGATGCAACTACTAAAAAAGATGATAAAGAAGAAAAAAAGCTTGAAGATAAAACACTAAACAGTATGATTCCTCTTTGGAGAAAACAAAAGAGTGCTGTTAAGGATGAAGATTATAATTCATTTTATACTGATAAATACTATGATTACGAGGCTCCACTAAAAGTTATACGTAGTGAAGTTGAAGGAAGATGTTCATATACAACTCTTTTATTTATACCAAGTCATGCGCCATATAATTATTATTCTAAAGACTATGAAAAAGGACTTGAACTTTATTCTAAGGGAGTTCTAATTATGGAACGTTGTGCTGATCTTTTACCTGATTATTTTAGTTTTGTTAAAGGTATAGTTGATAGTGAAGATGTATCGTTAAATATTTCAAGAGAAACATTACAAGATGATTATCAAATTAAATCTATTGCTAAGTCATTAGAATCTAAGATTAAAAAAGAACTAGAAAAAATGCTTAAAAATGATAGAGAAAATTATGAGAAATTTTTTAAAGATTTTGGAATGCAACTTAAAGTAGGTATTTATGAGTCTTATGGAATGGCTAAAGAAACACTACAAGATTTACTACTTTTCTATTCTTCTAAAGAAAAGAAAATGGTTACACTTTCAGAGTATGTTTCTAATATGAGTGATGATGATAAGACTATTTACTATGCTTGTGGTGAGACAGTAGATAAAATTGACTTATTACCTCAAGTTGATGCTGCAAAAGAAAAGGGTATAGATATTTTATACTTGACTGATTACTTAGATGAATTTGTCTTTAAAGTTTTGATGAGTTATAAAGATAAAAATTTTGTTAATGTGGCAAGTAGTGAAGCTGATCTTGAAAGCGATGAAGAGAAAGATGAATTAAAGAAGGTTAATGAAAAGTATAAAGAGATGTTTACAAAAATGCATGATGTCCTAAATAATGATGTTAATGAAATAGAATTTACTCATCGTTTGAATAATCATCCTGTATGTTTGAGTAGTAAAGGTGCTGTATCAGTAGAAATGCAAAAAGTAATGGAAGCTATGCCAACTGATACAGGGGTAAAAGCTAATACAGTTATGGAAATAAATGAAAGTCATCCAATTGCTGATAAGTTGAAATTATTGTATGAGAAGAAAGATTATGAAACTTTAGAAAAATATAGTAAAATACTTTATGCTGAAGCAAGATTAATCGAAGGAATGAGTTTAGATAATCCAACGGAAATAAGTAATTTAGTATGTGAGTTATTAGCAAAATAAAAAGAATAGGTACTGAGTTATCAGTTATCTATTCTTTTTTTATTCATCACATTCATTGGTTATACAAGCATCATAATATGCTGATGAATTTTTTAATTCTTCATCGATGTAATCATTACCATATATTTCTGATAATGTTTTTTTACAACTGAATAAGTTTGTTCCAAGACCAAGCCTTTCTCCTTTTATACTTACACCTAAAGCAGCTAGGGTTGTTGGATAAAAATCAAAGCTATTAAATTCTCTGTTTTTATTACAATCTGTATCAACTGCTGAGTTTATAAATACATTATATATTCTTCTTTCATAGCTTGCATCAATATTTTCAAAAGAATATGTATTCATGCTTAAATGATCACCTACAAGAATAACAGTAGTGTTTTCATAGAAATCTTGTTGTTGAATCCACTCTACAAACTCTCCTAATTGTGAATCAGAACAATATATGGCATTTAAATATACATTATCAGTATAATCAGGACAAAAATCACTAGTATAACCATCAGGCATATGGGTATCAACTGTTAACATTGTAAAATTAAACGGTTCATCACTTTCTGCTATTTTTTCTAGTTCTTGTTTAGCATATTCAAATAATTTTTCATCTTCATATCCCCAGAATACATAGTAATCTTCATCAATAATACCATCCTCAATAGCTGTGTAATAATCATATACAGTATAATTACCATGAGATTGATAATATGTTCTTCTACCACCAAATGTTAAATCAGACCCTACCATGATGTATTGTCTATATCCTTCTTCTTCTAGAATTTGACCAATAGAATAAGCTCCATTTACTAAACCATTAGCATAGCTTTCTTCAGAATTTTGTGCAAAAGAGCTTTTTAAAGGGATACCAGATGTATGGGCAATAGTAGCAGCCATAGTCCATGAAGCATTGTAAGCCATATGAGCACCACCTACTGATTCGTTAGAAGAAAAGTTTATATAATCGTGTGCCAAAGCAGTTAATTCTGGTATATAATTAGTATCATATGCACCACCATTATCTTTGTTAGTATATGTTGATTCCATAGATTCTAAAAATATATAAATTAAATTTCTTTTTTCATCAGGAAATTCTAATTCAACTTTTCTTGGATTAACATAGTTTGCTTCAAAAAAATTAGATATTTTATAATTATGTTTTATATAATCAAAAATATATAAATTATTCATAACATAATAAAAAGAACATACTAATATAATTGTAGAAACAACAAAACTAATAATTTTAAAGAAATTTAATTTAATATGTTTATTTAATACTCTGATATTAATACTAGCTTCTATCTTCCTAAATAGTAGTTTTAGAAAGGTAAGAATTATTAAAATTATAATAGTAATAATTAATGGTACGATTATATTTTCTTTAACAAATTCAATAATGATATCGTTACTTGCTGATGTTACTGAACTATTTAAAGTATAAAGTATTTGATCAAAACTATTTATTTCATAGTTTTCAATAGCCCAATTGGTACTGAAAATAAGAGCAAGTGCTAAAAAAATAATAAGATAAAAAATAATAAAACTAATTACGCTTATTATTATTTTTAATACTTCTTTTTTTCTTATCTTTTTTCTTGGCATCTTTCTTTTTTTCCTTAACTTCAATAGTTATATCAACATTAGCACTTATTACTTTTAATATATATGGTAGAGCGAAAGCAACAATTAAGCTAAGCCACATATATTTTAAACAGAAATTATAAGTAAATGTATAATCTGCATAATATAACGTTTTTTCACTACTAAAAATATAAATAAAACTATTCATAATAGTAGTGATTATAAAAGTATAAAATAAATATTTTAATATTAAATCACTTATACTTTTTTCATTCTTATTAATTCTTTTTTCTACTAATAAAGAAATACTAGCAGGCATAAGCATACAAATAAGAAACATTTTACCACTTCCTTCTTTAAACACCTAATATTATAAGGGAAGAAGTTAGAAAATGCAATTTATTTTGACTTTTTTGATGTTTTATTTTATAATTTAGCCATCTAAGGGGGATTTATTAGATGAATAAGTTTAATAATTGCGATAGTTTAAAGGCTTTTTTAAATAAAGAATCTAAAAGACTTAATATCAGTATAACTAATATTTATAATACTTTCTTTTCAAGAGATTTACTTTGGCGTTTATGTAAAATTGATCATAGTAAAAATATTGTTGTCAAAGGTAGTTTTGCGCAAATAGTTCATTTAGGTAAAATAGTAAGACCTATTACGGATATTGATTTAACTAGTACGATAAATCATCATGATCCTTTAATTATTTTAGTAAATGCAATGTGTATAAAAAATAGTGATAATGATTTTGATTATATTTTAAGAGGAAAACCTAAAAAGACAAATACGGGTATTATAAAATTTCCAGTGTCAGCAAAGTATGGAACGATTAATCATCCAATTGGAATAGATTATAGAGAATCTCATCCTTGTATTTATGAAAAGCAAAAAAAGATAGTACCTAAGATATTTTCTCTTGATGAAGAATATGAAATAGTTGTTCCTTCTATGGAGGAGACATTAGCAGAAAAATTATGTATTATTGCAGAATCAAATAAAGAAGATGTCTTAAATACAAGAACAAAAGATTTCTATGATATATATCATTTACATGGGGGATTATATGATTTAGATAAGTTTTCTTATTATTTTGAGAAGATGCTTCAAGATAGAGGAAAAGTTAGTGATATTTATAGTTTAAATACTGATTATCTTAATAATGATTTTATAAAAAGGCATGAAAGGGTTTGGAAAAGCAATAAGAAATGCTATGAGTTTTTAGATGATGAAATTGATTTAAAAGGAACGGTATATTATACGAAGAGTATTTTAAAGGAACAATATCAAAGAATAAGACAGGGGAAGAACAAAGTTTATAAGATATAATTTTACTTAAAATGTGAAATAATTTTATTTACGAGATGGTATCTTTTGATATAATTATTAGAAAAACATAAGAGTGTAAATTATCTTCTTGACCTAACATTTACTATTTACTAGTAAGTTTGAGTATAATTATATCCTGAAAAAATATAAGGTACTTTTGAGTCCTACCATGTTTAAAAAAGCTCACGTTGTGTGGGCTTTTAATCTTCTAAAATCATTTCTTTATCTTTAAAATAATAATGTTTATTACAGATATCTCTTAATTTAGGTCTATGAGTTACAATAATTAAAGTTTTATCATTTAAATACTTATTTATCATATCATAGATCTTTTCTTCTGATAGAATATCTAGATTAGAAGTAGGTTCATCTAATATATATATTTCTTTATCTAGGAGAATTCCTCTAATAATATTTAATCTTTGTTTTTGACCAGTAGATAGTCTTATACCTTTTTCTCCAACTATAGTATCAAGACCATGTTCTAAACTGTTAATCCAATCAAGTAGTCCAGCATCTTCTAGATATTCATTTAATTTCTTATCACTTATGTTTTTACCTAATAAAAGATTATCTCTAATAGATAAATCAAAAAGGTCTGTTTCTTGAGATATGTAAGCGATATCAGGAGCTTTATTACTTTCCTTACCATTAATTAGATACTTACTATTATCTATTTTATAAAATCTACAGAACAGATTAAGAAAAGTAGATTTACCTTGACCAGATTCTCCCATAAGACTTACTTTATCTTTTCTATCTATCGAGAAGTAAGGAATTTTTATAACATTCTTGCTTTTTTTGTTATATTTAAACTTTATATCTTTTAAAGTAATATTATTAAAATTTCTAAACTTAGGTTGTTTTTCTTCTTCGATTAGAATTTTTTCTATTCCATTATTAGCAGATTTAAATTTATTTAAATGAATAAATAAATTTCCAACACCTCTTAATTCAGTATTAAGACCACTAAACATAGAAGAATAGAAGACTAAATAACTAAAGACATTATTTCCATTTTTCATACTTATAAATAAACTTATCAAAAGGAGGGCATACATTGTATATATTAAAGCATTAATACCATCATTTCTTAAGGATCTGTATACACATATTTTCCTTAAAGGTTTTTTAATATAATCAAATTTATTGTTTATTTTAGATTCTGCAAATTTTAGAGCATCATAATTTTTAACTATTTTAATATTTTCTATAAAATCGACATTAGTAGCATTGTATTTAGCATACTTATCATTATAGTCTTCTTGAATTATTACATTTGATTTAGTTATGATAATGTTATAGATTACAATTAATATAATAAAAATGATGCAAATGATAAAAATAAAGAAACTTTGGGTAAAAACTTGAATTAAAAATATAGTGATAGCAACTGCAAAACCATTAATTGTCATCATTAATTCATCTAATAAAATATTAGTTTCATCACAGATTACATCTATTTGTTTCTTTAGAAATCCAGTATGACTATTATTAAGTTTAGAGATTTTCATATTACAGATTCTTTTAAAATAAGATAATTGCAAGTCTTTTTTAGTATTTTCTAAAAATGGTTCTGTTTTTATATTCCATATTACATTAAAAAGTATTTCTAAAGCTTTAAGTGTAATAGTTAAAATTATTAGCATTTTAAATTTATTTAAGGTAAATGGAACAGTTAAATAGATTGATAAAATTACTGGCATTAGATAAAGACATAAGTTTTCCAAAAAGGCATTAAAAAAGCATAGTGCATATTTCTTTTTATTTAATATTTTAAATGGATACATAATACACTTACTTTACAATAGAACCTATATCATCAGTAATAAGAGCTTGTTTTAACATACCAGGTTTATTTATATTAAAGACAATAATAGGTATTGATTCTTCCATACAAAGAGTAATTGCTGTTAAGTCCATTATTTTTAACTTTTTATTTAATACTTCATTGTATGTTGTTTCTTTAATTAATTTAGCGTCTTTATTCTTTTTAGGGTCTTTATCATAAATACCATCAACATTAGTTGCTTTTACCAAGATATCAGCATTAATTTCTGCTGCTCTTAAAGCTGCTGCTGTATCTGTTGAAAAGAAAGGATTACCTGTTCCACATCCAAATATTACAACTCGACCTTTATCTAGATGTTTTTCACATTTTTCTCGAATATAGAACTCAGAAACTTTTCGCATTTCAATAGCAGTTTCAACTCTAACAGGTACATTTATTTGTCTAAGGGCATCTTGAAGGGCAAGAGCATTCATAGTAGTTGCAAGCATACCAATATAGTCTGATGTTTGACGTTCCATGAAATCATTTGCCTTACCACGCCAAAAGTTTCCTCCACCTACAACTATACCAATTGAAAAGCCCATATCAAGGCAAGATTTAATTTCTTTAGCAATTTCTATTACTCTTTCAAAGTCAATACCATTATTTTTAGAAC